>JAQGKB010000228.1 GCA_028290345.1 Hyphomicrobiales bacterium
CCGCCGTCTCTGCTTTATCCCGGCTTTGCTTACTTGCGGCCCTACAGCTGGGACCCGACCCGACTTACACCCAACGGTTTATTTTTGCTCGAACCTTCGGTCCTTTCCTACTATCTGGCCCTCGCCACGACGATTGAACTCACTGTACTTCGGAACATTTCCCGCTTGTGGCTCTACCTGCTTGCCATGCTGGCGTGTCTTGCCGTGACCGGGCCTGCGGCGCTGGTTTTGGCCAGTCCGCTGCTGCTGCCCGGCATGCAACCTGGAATGCGCAGAGCCCTGTTACTGCTGATCGTACCGCTGGCTGCGGCTGCGCTGCTGACGGGAGCTTTCAGCCCACTGCTGGGGCGGCTCGGTGAACTCGGGGCGGTCAATTCCAGCGGCTATGGCAGGATCGTGGCGCCGCTGCTGGCGATCGCGGATCAGGCAACGAACGATCCGAATTGGCTGTTGGGCTACGGCGCCGGCTCGTCGCCCCGCGCGAACAATGTGGTGCAGTGGCCGTTCTCCAAGCTCATGTACGAATATGGGTTGATCGTCGCGATCGTCTTCCACCTCTACCTGCTGTCGTGTGTCTTTAGCGAGAGGCGCAGCCGCGCGGTGGTCTTCGTCGCCCTCCTTCCGTACCTTTTCTTCGGCGGCGGATTTGTTTCGCACGCCAGCGTCATGCCGCTGCTGTTGCTCGGTTCGCTGCTCAAGGTTGAAGAGCAAAATCAAGCGCCGGTGAACGACAGGACGCGTTCGTGAAGCGGTTCCTTGGGTTCTTTTCCCTCACCTCCGCAACGCAACTCTGCTTGCTCGCCAATCAGTTGCTGTTATTGCCCCTGCAATTGCGGATCTGGGGACAGGAAACAACGGCGCATTGGTTTGTCGTCCTGGCCATCGCAAACCTTGCCTCGGTCGCCGATCTCGGGCTCCGCAACGCCGCTCACGTGCCCCTGCTCGCGACCCGGCAATCCCTCGATGCGGAGGCTGGACGAGCCTTTCGAGGTGTCTGGGCCCTCACCCGGCTGTTCTTCCTCTGCGTCACCATGATCCTGATTGCGGCCCACGTCGCCATGCAGCTCGCCGCCCGGGGCTCCGTGTCTTGGTGGGAGCCGCTGCTCATCCTGACGCTGGCGCTCGATACCTTGCTGATCGTGCGCGGCATCTGGCTAGACAGCCTCGGCCATTTCAACAAGGTCGAGGCGGTGTTTCTGGCGATGGTAACCAGCCGGGTCTTTCTCTCGATCGCCGCCCTCACCGCATTTGAATCATCACCCGAACTGCTCGCCTGTATTTACCTTTGCACCGGGGTCGGCGCCGTCGCCGGGCAAGCATATCTGTTCCGGGAGGTGCGTTTGCTGCGGCTCTTTTCGCGCGGCTTCGGGGACATTGGATGGAGCACTTTCGCCACGATCCCGCTGGTGGCCTCCGAGCCCGCGCTCAATTGGCTGCGCTTGAACTTGCCGGTCCTTGTACTGGCCGGGATAGCCGACCCGCTCTTCGTGACCAGCTATGTTGCACTGCGCGCCATTTTCGGCATTGCCAGGCAGGTGACCAGTCAGTCGGCCCGATACGCATCGATCATCTATGTTCGACGCGTCGAATTCGATCCCGCAGGAGCCGGGCAGACCGCCAGATTGGCGATATTGGCCGCCACTTTGGTTGGCGCAGCCACGGCGGGCTTGGCGATCGCCGATCACGGCCGAATGCTGCGCCTCTGGCTGCTCGATACCAATCCGGCAGTTGCAAGCAATATCACCGCGTCGCTCGCGGTCGCCGTGGCCGCAATCGGCTATCAAGTGATCAACGCCATTTTGACCCGCGAGGGGAAACTCAAAGGCGTAGCCAAGCGCAACTACATCTATATCGTGGCGAGCTTGGCCGCGGCAGGCGGCGCGCTACTCCTCCGTTCCATAACGATCTATCTGGTGCTTTTGGCGCTGCAGGAGGCGCTGATTGCCTTGCTCTATGCGCGCGGCATCGGCAGAGAGTTGCAGCGCTTCTTTGGTGCGTATTGCCTCGCGGCCATGTTGCTGCTGACGTTGCTCTGGCTGGCCGTCGCGCTGGATCCCCTCGGCACATTCAGTTCGTCGGCGCTCTCCGCCATCACCACGTCCATCGCCCTTGGCTTGTTCCCCGCCATGGCTATAGCCGCAGGCGCCCTTCCGCTCGAACTTCTTCGATCTCGGCGACGGCAAGAACAAGCGCGGGTCGGGCGACCGGAAGCGAAGGCTTCCGATCTGCCCCCAACGGGTGCTGCATCCGCCGCCCTTCCGACTGCCTAGGCGAAATGGCTGACGCTCAGCAGCGCATCGATGCTGTCGGCGAGCATGGTGGCGATGTTTATGTGAGTGGCCTCGTTGGGATGCAGCCCATCCGTTGATCCCCGACCGCTCGTATCATCCCAGAGATTGGCGTTCCCGGCGGCCTGTGAGAACGCTGCGGCGTCGAGATAACCATGTCCCACTCCGTTATGGTCGCGAATGGCCTGATTAAGCGTCAGACGCTCGGCCCAAACCGCATCGGCGTCGTCGGCAGGCTTGGCGTTGTTGGCCGCATTGGTCCGGGGCGTCGATGTGCAGAGAATAAGCCGGATCGCCAGCGGACTGAGTTCGGCTTGTAGCGCCGCGCAATCCGAAAGGAACTGCGCACTGGTCCGGTTCTGCCCCAAATCGTTGGTTATCGCCTGCACCAGGAGATGAGTAATGCCCGCTGCTTCGAGCGCCCCGAGGCGCTGCGCGCGGATGGTTTCATCGGACATCAAAGTGGTCAGCGCATACCCTTCATTGCCGACCAGATACCATGGATAATTCGTGCCAAGCAGCCGCGCCGGCCAGCCGCCGAACGCCACCGCGCCATTGTCGCCCGATCCCATGCCGATGGAATCGTTGACGATGCAGAGGCGGGCCTTGCGGGTTGCGCCCTGCCCGATCACCAGCGCCGGCGCGCTGTGAGCATACGCAACGCCATCGTCGCGGCTGTAATAGCCGCCCGCCCAGTCGGTCGCCGGCCAGCCACCGGAGATCCGTTCGGTCAAGCCATCGCCGATACTCAGAACCTCGTCACCCTCGTAAAGGTTGATCTGGCTGCCCGGCCAATACGCAGGCGCGCTGGAAAAGATCAGATGCCGGCGCACGAAGAACAAATCGCCGCCGTTGCCACCAAACCCCGTGGCATTGCTCTGCAGCATCTCACCGGGGCCAATGGTAGGCGACCGCGATAGCCCATCGGAGCCACCCTCCCATGTCGCAACCGCATACGCATCGAAGTCTCCCCATACTGGACAGCGGAATAGGCTGGCCTTCACCGTGAAACTGCCGATGCCAAGCCCGCTGGCTTGCTGGTTGCCGACGTGATGGTAGAGCAACGACAGATCGGTGCAGTCTTCGGCCAGAAAGAGCCGCGACTGCTCGTAGACTTCCTTCTTGCCGCCGGCATTGGGGAATTTATTGGCGGACGAGAAGGCACCGCTTATTCTTGTCGCGACAAGCCCACGCACGGGCCAATCCGGCGCTGCCTGTGTGGGTTCAGCGGTGACGCTTGGCGCAAGTCCCAGCCCGATGGTGAGCAGCATCAGCAAAGCCCGACAAGATTGGTGGCGGTGGTGCCACTCGCCAACACGCGGCGGACCCGGATCGGCAGCAGCACGCTGGCCGCCACTGCGGCGAACGTTACGGTCTGGCCGGAAGCCATCAACACGCTGACGGCGCCGGCACCACCGACGTAGACCGCACGGGTCACCTCGGCCAGATCGGCATTGTCGTTAGGAGTTATAGGAAAACCGGCATGGGCGGGTGCGCTGAGGCCAGCGGCCTCTCCTTCGTAGCGATCGAGCATCTTGGTCCTCGTTCAATGTTGGTCGAGCCAAGTATGCGGGACCCTGGCGGCAGCGGGGATAAGCTAGGGTTCCTCGTAATAGCGGTGGTATGCGGCGTGGCGCTGTGGCCGGGCGTACTGATGCTGATTGATGACGGTGAGAATTTCGGCCGCTTCGGCCTTCGACTCGCCCAGCGCCGCAATCGCGGCCTTTGCGTCGATTTGTGTTGTGCTCGCCCATTTCAGCACGAAGACGATGACATCGGCGCCCTCGGCAAGATAAATCCCATCGACCACGGGGCCGACCGGCGGCGTATCGAGGATGATCACGTCGAAATGGTCGCGTGCAGCGGTGAGCAGCCCATGAAAGGATTGGCCTGTCAGAAGACTGTCCGTCGGCGTCTCACTCCTTCGGGAGCCTACGATGACCCGGGCCCCACTTTCGGGATCGTCGGCCAGGATGTCGCCAATCTCGGTAGAACGCGCTCCAGGCCGCAGATAGTCCAGCAGCCCCGAAGAGGGTTCCAACCCGAGGTGACGGTGCAGGCTCGGCCGACGCAGGTCGCAATCGATCAGCAGCGTCGACCGGCCGGAACCGGCCAGCGCCCGGGCCATGCTCAACGCGACCGTGGTCTTGCCTTCATCGGGACCGGCTGACGAGACCATGACAACCGCCCCTTTTGCCGGCGCTGCATCGTTGTTCGGCCTACGCTGGCGACGCAGCGACTGATCGATTCCAACCAGAATTCGGCGAATGGATTCCGAAAAGCTGGAGAGCGGCGCGTCTATCAGAAAGCTCGCCAGCGTGGCCTCGCTCCCCTCGCCGGCCCTCGCTCGCTTTTGCCGCGGAATCGACCCCGCCACCGGCAGCCTCAGTACGGATTCGGCCTGCGCCGCCGAGCTGAAGCCGCCAATGAGATTTTCCCGCACGACCGAAATTGCGACCCCAAGCACCAGACCGGCTATGCCGCCGAGCACGAGGATGAGGCGAACATTCGGAGACGAAGGCGCCGTCGGGACCGTCGCCGGTGAAACTACCCGACTATCGGCTACCTGCACGTAGGCCTGCGCTTCCAGATCTTTCTGGCGGGCAATCAGGGTCTGGTATTGCGTTCTTGCGATTTGGGAATTCTGCTGCATCTCGTAGAGGACAGTCAGTTGCTCCACTGGCAGGTCACCGGTCACCACCCGCGCCCGCAATTGTGCCCGGAGGTCTGAAGCCTGGGTTCGGCCATCGCTGATCTGCTGGCGCAATGACGCGAGCGTGGCGTTCGCGATTGTGCCCAAACTGGCCTCCACCCCGGCCAGTTCCGCACGCAGGCCGGTTGCCTGTAGCGTACCGGAGGGCGACGCGTTCAAACCGCCCGCGATCGTTGCCCGTTGCTGTTCGAGCGTAGAAATTGCCTGCGACTTCAGGCTTGCGGCGACGCCGGGCCAGTCGCGGCGGCCAAGTTGGTCGGCAGCGGCATCGGCTCGTGCCTGCAAGGCCTGCTGGCCTGATGCTAACGCCTCGAGCTGCTTTTGTACGTCACCGAGATCGTTCCGGCCAATTCCCGCACTCATCCGATCGAGATTGACTGCAATGAAATCGTCAGTCGCCGCTTCCGATTTGGCGACGGCGGCGACGGCATCGGCAAGTCGGCTCTGGATGATGTCACGGGATGACAGCACCGAGGCGATCTTGGCGTCGCGCTGGTCGCGGATGTAGCTGTCGGCCACGGCGTTGGCGAGCTTTGCAGCAAATTCCGGGCTTGCAGACTTCGCGCTGATTTCGACCAGAAACGTCGTCCCACGCCGCTGCACGCTGATGGCGTCGGCAAGCCGGTCAACGACCCCGTTCCATGGGTCCTCCCCGCCGGGCCTCGCGGGTTGCATCACGTGAAGCCATGCAAGCAGCTTGTCGAGCAACCCCGCTTGCGGACCAATTTCGGAATCGTGGATGAGATTGGCATCGTTCACCACGCTGAGCAGCGTGGACCGCGCTTTGACCAGTTCGACTTCGCTATCAACTCTGGGACTGTCCGAGGGAAAGCCCAAATTCTGGCCGTCGGGCGACAAAAGATCCTTGTGGCTTGGATCGACTAGAACCAGGGTCGTGGCGGTATAGGCCGGCTGCAGCAACAAAGCCAACAGCACCGCGCTCCCCGCTACCCCAAGAAACGTCAGCGCAATGGCAACGGCCTCGCGGCGCAGCAGGCCAATCAGTTCGCGAAGATCGATATTGCGCTCGTCCATACCGAGGTCAAAATCCCAGCTGCCGTTGCAACAAACTGCGCACTTTGGCCATCGCCAGCCAACGCGGAGGGAGGAGCTGGATGGCCTGGCGCCGAAATCGGGCCGCTTACCGGCTACCGTCTCGGCTCAAGACAACAACAACGGTTCGTGCCAGAATCTTGATGTCCAGCCACAGCGACCAGTTCGAAATGTATTGCCGGTCGAGGCTGACGCGCTGTTGGTAGCTGCAATTGCTCCTACCGCTCACCTGCCACAGCCCGGTAATGCCCGGGCGTGCCAGTTTACAATAGGCGTCCGTACCCGCGTAGTTCGCGTGCAACTCCGCCTCCTCGATCGGACGCGGTCCCACCAGGCTCATCTCGCCGCGCAGCACGTTGATGAGTTGGGGCAACTCGTCCAAACTTGAGATGCGCAAGAGCCGCCCGAGCCAGGTGACGCGGGGATCGTTTCGCAGTTTGCGTTCCGCTTCCCACTCCGCCTTTGCATCAGCGTCGGCTTCCAGCAGCGCGCACAGCACCTCTCCAGAGTTCATCACCATTGAGCGGTATTTCAGGCACCGAAATTTGCGGCCCTGGTATCCGACACGGTCGTGTCCGAAAACAATTGGCCCAGGATCTATCGCGACAATCAAAACGGCGATCAACAGCATGACAGGCGACAAGAAAATCAAAAGCAACAGTGCGCCGCCAATGTCCAATGAACGTTTCAGCCGGCCACCGACAGGAGCGAAAGAGCTGCCGATCCTTGGAATATCAGTAACGCTGGATTCAAACACCGGCCACTCCAAGCATTTAATACATCGTTAAGTACGTTTTTATACGTTCTACAAATCATTTCTACAAGCCTTCAGATAAGTTGGGGCGAGAAGGAGTGCTGTTGATCGGCACGGACGGCAGCTGGGCAACCTCTCGATTTGCGTTTGAGACAGCAAATCTGCCTAGGTCGCAAAGCACAACAGAATATCCTGCAAATCGACGGCGACTTACCGCAATGTTCTCAGGCGCGCCTCAAGAAAATCGAAACGCCACCAGAAAAAGCAACTACGATGCACGGCGATAGAATTGTGAACACGCTAAACAGAGACGCTATGGCCGCTGTTTACATTACTCCCGCCATGACTGAGAACTACATGACGTCTGAAGAGGATCACCAGCCCACGGATTGAGGTCCATGATGATTTGCTTGCGAATCGCTGCCGCCGATGCTTAGAGTCAATTGGACATTAACCTCCAATCAGAGGCCGTCCGCTGAGCGGCGTATGCCTGCCGATCCGGGAGCATTGTCGTGGTGACCGAAGGTCGGACTCCCTGGTCGAGCTTTATCAGGCTACCGCATGGGCGTGGCCGCGCCCGCGCCGACAATCCGGCGACGAACGGTTCGCATCGACCATTGCAGTCCAGCGTGAGTCTTGCAGAGACTGCAGGCTGCTCGAGCCAATCGGATCACCGTAGCAACACTGGCGCGATTATTCGCGGCGTGGCCATCGCAGTTTGCGTGTTGTTCTGGGTGTTGGCCGCCTACCTTTATCTGAGGACGCGCGGCTCCTGAGCCCAGGCGCCTGCCCGCCGATCTGAACTCGCACCCGATCCGACTGATGAGAGTCGCGAAAGTTCGGCCAAACCGCGTCCCCTGCCCCCAATGCCAGCGACTCTATTTACCAAAAAAAAGCGCTGACAAATTCTGCCCTTAGGCCCGACTCGACCGCTGGCACGCGTTCGGGTCGCAGCTACTTTACCTCCCGTTAACCATGCACGGCTAGCCTTAACCAATCAGTAAGGACCGCCCCCGTGAACAGCGCAGATACCGTCCAGAAGAAGTCCATCCGCTTCCGTGCCCGGTCGTTTGTCGCGTTCGCCCTTGCGCCCGAGGCCCCCTTGGGGGAATGGCTGCGCGGGCTGGACCGCTGGACCGAGAACTCGCCCGGCTTCTTCACCGGCCGCCCGGTGCTGCTCGACTTGAACATTCTCAAGCCAACGGCGAGTGAGATCGCCGCGCTCGTGTCACAACTCGCGGAGCGCGGCATTCGCGTCTATGCCATCGAGGCCAATGGCATCGATACGCTCGGCCCCAACCTGCCTCCGCTCTTGCGTGGCAGCAAGCCGGCGCAGACTGACGAGGGCAAGTCAAAGTCCGCGTCGCCCAGCGAAGCAAGAAAGCCCGCCGAAGCCAGTTCGCTGATCATCCAGACCCCGATCCGCTCGGGTCAGTCGATCTTTCATCCGGACGGCGATGTGATCGTCCTCGGCTCCGTCGGCTCGGGCTCCGAGATCATCGCCGCCGGCTCGATCCACGTCTACGGCACCCTTCGCGGCCGTGCCTTTGCCGGCGCAAACGGCAATGCCCAGGCCCGCATTTTCTGCAGGAAGAACGAAGCCGAACTATTGGCGGTCGACGGCTGGTATCGCACCGCGGACGACATGGAGCCTACCTCACGCGGCAGGCCGGTGCAGTCTTTTCTAGAGAACGGTGTGCTCTGGGTCACGGCCCTGGACTAGCAATCATTGGAGATACGGACATGGCAAAAGTACTAGTGGTCACATCCGGCAAGGGAGGCGTCGGCAAGACGACTTCCACGGCCGCTCTGGGGGCCGCACTCGCCCAAACGGGCAAAAAAGTCGCTGTTATCGATTTCGATGTCGGCCTGCGCAATCTCGATCTGGTCATGGGTGCCGAACGGCGCGTCGTGTTCGATCTGATCAACGTGACGCAGGGCGTGGCCAAGCTGCAGCAGGCACTGATCCGCGACAAGCGGGTCGATACGCTGTTCCTGCTCCCCGCCTCGCAGACCCGGGACAAGGACGCGCTCACCGAGGAAGGCGTTGCCGCCGTGATCGCCGAGTTGCGGGAAAAATTCGACTATGTGATCTGCGACAGCCCTGCGGGCATCGAGCGGGGCGCCCAGCTCGCCATGCGCTTTGCCGACGAAGCGGTGATCGTGACCAATCCGGAAGTCAGCTCGGTGCGCGACTCCGACCGCATTATCGGCCTCCTCGATTCCAAGACCCTGCGGGCCGAACAGGGCAACAGCGTCACCAAGCACATCCTCGTCACGCGTTATGATGCTGCACGCGCCGCCCGCGGCGAAATGCTCAGCATCGACGACGTCCTCGACATTTTGTCGACACCGCTGCTCGGCATCATCCCGGAAAGCGAAGGGGTGCTGCGTTCATCCAATGTTGGTTCGCCGGTGACGCTGAATGAGCCGACCAACGCTGCCGCGCGTGCCTATGTCGATGCCGCCAAGCGCCTGCTCGGCCAGGATGTTCCGCTGGTGCTGCCGGTGGACAAGCGACGCTTCTTCGATCGGCTCTTTGGAAGGAGGGCAGCATGACTCTTCTCGACATGTTCCGGCGGCGCGGCAGCGCCCCTGTGGCCCGCGAGCGCCTGCAGGTGCTGCTGGCCTATGAGCGCAACAATCGCAACCAGCCAGATCTTGTCGCCGTGCTGCGCGAGGAGATCATGGCGGTAATCGTCAAGCACATCCAGGTCGATCAGGACGACGTTCGGGTTACCATGGATCGGGGCGAGACGATGTCGACGCTGGAAATCGACATCCACATCCCCAACGCAGCGACGACAACGACCGCAGCGGTAGCTTAGTCGGCGATCCGACGGACGCTTAGGTCTGCTGGACGCGCATCCGCCGCGGCGGCGGTGGCGCACCCGAAAACCGACCGTCGCGGCAGCGACAGC
>JAQGKB010000230.1 GCA_028290345.1 Hyphomicrobiales bacterium
CCTGCTCAACGGCCACATCCTGGTCTCGGCTCGAGGCAAGGGCGGCATGCTGGTGCAATGCGGCGCACAGGCCGGCGCCGAGGCGGCATCGCACCCCGGCGTCGCGACCATGACCATGCGCGGCCGCGAGATGGCCGGCTTCGTCTGGGTCGACGACGACCAACTCGAGACCGATGACGCGCTGCAACACTGGATCGCTATTGCCGAGCGTTATGTTGCGAAGCTGAAAGAAAAATAACGCCTAGGCCCTGCCCACCACCATCGCCGCATTGACCCCGCCAAAGCCAAACGCATTGACCAGCGCATGCTCGACCTGCCGCTTCTCTGCGGTCTTGGCGACGAGATCGAAGCCCGCCGCAGCTTCATCCGGTTGCTCGAGGTTCAGCGTCGGCGGCAGGATGCCTGTACGCAGCGCCATGATGGTATAGATCAGTGCCAGTGCTCCTGCCGCGCCGAGCAGGTGCCCGGTCGCCGACTTGGTCGCCGAAATCGAAAGGTCGCGGCCGCGCCCCGCAAAGATCGAGGCGATCGCCGCGATTTCGGCCGCATCGCCGACCTGCGTCGAGGTGCTGTGGGCGTTGACGTAGCCGATCGCATCCGGCCCAAGCCCCGCCATCTTCAGGGCCAGCCGCATTGCCCGCTTGGCGCCATCGCCATCGGGCGGAGACGAAGTCAGATGGTAGGCGTCGGCCGAGGTGCCGTACCCGGCCAGCACGGCCAGCGGCTTCGCCCCGCGCGCCAAGGCATGGCTGAGCTTTTCGATGACCAGCACCGCCGCGCCCTCTGCGAGCACGAACCCGTCGCGCGCCTGGTCGAACGGCCGGCAAGCCTTCTCAGGCTCGTCATTGAACCCGGTCGACAACGCCCGAGCCGCCGCGAACCCGCCGATTGTCACCGGATCGACGCACGCCTCGGCGCCGCCGCAGACCACCACGTCAACCTCGCCGGCATTGATCATGCGCATTCCATCACCCACCGCCTGGGCCGACGCGGCACAGGCCGTCACCGGCGCGCCAAGCGCCCCGCGGAGGCCATAGCGGATCGAGATCCAGCCGGCGGCGAGGTTCGCCAGAAATGACGGCACGAGGAAGGGCGACAGTCGCCGAGCACCCCGCTCCCTAAGCGTGACCGTCGCCTCGGTCATCGCCGGAAATCCGCCCACGCCAGTGCCGATGATCGTTGCCGTCGCCTCGCGATCGGCATCGGTTTCTGGAAACCAATTAGCCTGCTTCAGTGCCTCAGCTGCCGCGCCCATGCCGTACTGGATGAACAGGTCCATCTTCTTGATGTCCTTGGCATCGACGAAATCCAGCGGATCGAAGCCATGCTCGTCTTCGGCCTTGCTCGGCACCAATCCGGCAACGCGGCACGGCAGCGCCGACGCATCGAACCGGTTGTTGATCCGCACGCCGCTCCTGCTGGCCGTCAGCCGCTGCCAGTTGGTATCGACGCCAACCCCGAGCGGGGAAACGACGCCCATGCCGGTGACGACAATTGGATCGGTCTGTTGGCTCATTCATGTCTCCAGTCTTTGACGGCCACTCATGGGCGCGATTCTAAATTGCAGCAAGCCGCTGCAAAACCTTGATAGCGATTGAAAATTCCTCATCGGAGATTTCGTGGCGCATATCCTGCTGTGCCTGTCGCCACTGCGGCACGAGCGCATCGAGCAACTCGCGCCCCTTTGGCGTCAGCCGGCTCAGCCTTCCATTGCCGGTCTCGGCGTGCCGACATGAAATCAGGCCCCTGCGTTCCAGCACGTCGAGATTGCGGGTCAGGCTGGTACGCTCCATCACATGAAATTCGGCCAGCTCGCTCACCGGGCGATCTTCGTGGGTCAGCAGCGATCCGAGCAGTGCGAATTGCGCGGCCGTCACCCCGAAGGCGCGTAATTCGCGGTCGTACCGGCGCGATACCGCCCGGGCTGCCCGCCGCGTGTTGGTTGCCATGCATTGCGTGAAGTCGTCGGTCATTTCCACGCTCATACCGTGTATATGAACGGTGTCAATCTGAAGGCAGCTTCAACAAACAATTTGCAGTCCTGCTCGCCGGTGCTGTCTTTGCGCATCGGCTGCCCAGTGCTATAGGGGCGAAACCTCAGGCCATCAGGCCGTTCCTTTGTGTTCCCGGAGCCTACTCAATGAGCAAGATCAAAGTCGCGAACCCCGTTGTCGATCTCGACGGCGACGAGATGACCCGCATCATCTGGCAAGCGATCAAGGACAAGCTTATCGAGCCCTATCTCGATCTGCCGATCGAATATTACGATCTCTCGGTACAGAACCGCGACGCGACCGAAGACAAGGTAACGGTCGATGCCGCCAACGCCATCAAGAAATACGGCGTCGGCATCAAATGCGCCACCATCACCCCCGACGAGCAGCGCGTCGAAGAGTTCAAGCTCAAGAAGATGTGGAAGTCGCCCAACGGCACCATCCGCAACATCCTCGGCGGCGTGATCTTCCGCGAGCCCATCATCTGCAAGAACGTGCCGCGCCTTGTTCCCGGCTGGACCCAGCCGATCATCATCGGCCGCCACGCCTTCGGCGACCAGTACCGCGCCACCGACTTCACCTTCCCGGGCAAGGGCACTCTGACAATCAAGTTCACGGGAGAAGATGGCAAGGTCATCGAGCACGAAGTGTTCCAGGCCCCCGGCAGCGGCATCGCGATGGCGATGTACAACCTCGACGATTCGATCCGTGATTTCGCCTATGCCTCGCTCAACTACGCGCTCGATCGCGGCGTGCCCTGCTATCTCTCGACCAAGAACACCATCCTCAAGGTCTATGACGGGCGCTTCAAGGACATCTTCCAGGAGATCTACGAGGCCGAGTTCAAGGAAAAGTACGAAGCCAAGAAGATCTGGTACGAGCACCGCCTGATCGACGACATGGTCGCCTCGGCGCTGAAATGGTCCGGCGGCTATGTCTGGGCCTGCAAGAACTATGACGGCGACGTGCAGTCCGACATCGTCGCGCAGGGTTTTGGCTCGCTAGGCCTGATGACTTCGGTCCTCGCCACCCCCGATGGCAAGACGGTGGAAGCCGAGGCTGCGCACGGCACCGTCACGCGCCACTATCGCCAGCACCAGCAGGGCAAGGAAACTTCGACCAATTCCACGGCCTCGATCTTCGCCTGGACTCGCGGCCTTGCCCATCGGGCCAAGCTCGACGACAACGCCGCCTTGGCCAAGTTCGCCCTGACCTTGGAGAAGGTCACCGTTGATACCATCGAGGAAGGCAAGATGACCAAGGACCTATCGCTCCTCGTCGGCCCCGATCAGCCCTGGCTATCGACCATCGGCTTCCTCGACGCCATCGACGCCAACCTGCAGAAGGCGATGGCCTGATCTCTGCCCACTGGATTTACGAATTTTGAGCGGCGCTTCGGCGCCGCTTTTGTTTGCTACTCTGTAACCTGCATGTTACCGTAACTTCCATGTTACAGAGCCAACTCCTTTTCGACAGCGCATCGGAAGCCGTCTTCGACGCCTTGGGCAACCCGGTGCGGCGGCAGATGCTCGAACGGCTGCGTCGGGGGCCCCTGAGCGTGCACGAACTTGCCGCAGCATTTTCCGTGAGCCGCCCGGCGATCTCGCGCCACCTCGCGCAACTCGAAAGCGCGGGACTGGTCGCTCACGTACAGGTCGGCACCCGCAACGTCTATCGCATCCATGCACCGGCCTTCGGGCGCACCGCCCAATTGCTCGACAGCTTTTGGGATGAAGCCGAAGCGCGCCTGAAACTGGTCGCAGAAAACCTGGGGCGGAGTAGCGACGGTGCCTGAGATCCTCCGGCGGGAGATCCACCTCGCCTGCCCGCCGAAGCACGCATTTGTGGTCTTCATCGAACAGGTCGATCTTTGGTGGCCGCGCAGCCACCGGCGCAACCGCGAGGCACAATTGTATTTCGACGGCGACATGCTGGTCGAACGGGCACCGGGAACCGCGTCTTGGACCATGGCGCGGATCACCGAGCGCACCGATCCGGCCCGCCTGCGCCTCGACTGGTTTCCCGGTTCGCCCGATGCGCCCACCGACGTCGAGATCACCTTCGCCGCTGCAGCGCACGGCACCACGATCACCATTGTGCACCGCCCCCTCAGCGAGGCCGCCGCACGCGCGTGGCCGAACCGCGTCGCGACGTTCACCAATGGCTGGGACGCTGTTCTGCGAGCCCTCGCCGAAGCCGTCGCCAACGAAAGCACCTGAGAGGAACACCGCCATGACCGCCAAAGGCTCCGGCACCAAGGACGATCCCTGGCAATTGCAGACACCGCATGGAACATCCGAGTTTCAGATGTATCGCGCTCCCGATGCCAATCCGCCGGCCCTGGTCTGCACCGTGGGCTCGACCGAACTGCGCTATCACCTGGGCTGCATCGAAGACCTGCAACAGATGCTGAAGGCACACGGAGACTGGATGGAACTGGGCAACGCCGACGAGCAAAAGCCCGCCAAGGAGGGCACCGTCGAAGCGTGGGGGCGCTCCCCCGACAACCCCGTGGGCGGGTGGTACGGCATCAAGAAGGGGCTGCGCGGCCGCTTTGGCAACTATGTTCCGCCCGTGCTCGAGGCACTTGGCCTGGTCGAACTCGAGCATAATCCGCGCAACAACCGCGTGCGCGCCCTATAGCAAGGTCGCAAGCCACGGCGTTGCTTTGATAATTAATGCAAACAATTGGTAATATCATTCTCGACGCGCGACCCGCGGGGCCCTATAGCTCGCTAACCTTCCCTGTCCCCCTGCCGGATTCGTCTCGATGCCCGTCGGCGTCATTTTTGCGCTCCTATCCTACTCGCTCTTTTCTATGGGCGACGCGATTATCAAGAGCTTCAGCGGCGAAGTCAGCGTCTTCGAAATCGGCTTTTTCGTTACGCTCTTTTCGATCGTCCCGGCAATTCTTGCCAAGCGACCCGGCGAACAGTGGCGTCATGTCTGGAAGATGCAGCACCCCAGATTGGTCCATCTGCGCGCCTTCGTCGGCCTCATGAGTTCGATCCTGGTGATCTACGCCTTCACCACGATCCCTTTGGCCGAAACCTATGCCATTGTCTTTCTCACCCCACTGTTCCTCAACATTCTCTCGGTGGTCGTCCTCAAGGAAAAGGTCGAGGCGCAGCGTTGGATTTTCGGCGCGCTCAGCTTCGCCGGCGTAATGATTGTTGTGCGGCCGGGCTTTCGCGAACTGCATCTCGGACACCTGACGGCGTTCATCTGCGCCTTTTTCGCCGCGGCTACGACGACGGTGCTTCGGATCATCTCCGGCAAGGAAAAACGCCTGAGCATCATCGCCGTCAACACGCTCTATTCGCTGGTCGCCAACGGCATCATGATGGCGGCGAGTTTTGTCCTCTTGCCTCCGCACAAGCTTGGCATGATGGCCGTGGCCGGCCTCGTCGGCGGGACGGCGCAGCTTATTGTCATCGCCGCACTCAAGCGGGCCCCGGCCAACCAGATCGGCCCGGCCCAATACATACAAATTCTCTGGGCGGTGCTGCTGGGGGCGGTATTCTATCACGAGTTCCCCGACCGCATCGCGATCTTCGGGCTGGTGATCGTGGTTGTGGCCGGCGTGATGAATATCTTCGCCGACGGCGCCCGCGCCCGCATCGCCGGCCGCTTCAGCGAATTCCGCGCCCGCCGCGGCGGGCCGAAATTCACCGGGGTAGAGGACCCGGAGCTTTAGGCACGGCCGAACTCCTTGAGTCCACTACGCCACGACCCACGCCGGCAGCGTTCACGCGTATCTTACTCGAAGTCCCGACTACAGCGCTTCCAGATGTGCCCGGATCGCCGCAATTGCGTCGTTAGCTTTTGCCCCTTCGGGGCCACCCGCCTGGGCCATGTCCGGCCGGCCGCCGCCGCCCTGCCCGCCGAGCACGCCGGCCCCGACCCGTACCAGGTCCACCGCCGACGCCTTGCCGACCAGGTCGTCCGTGACCCCGACCGCCAACCCCGCCTTGCCGTCCTCGGTGACGCCGACAATGGCGACGACGCCCGAGCCGATCTGCTTCTTGGTCTGGTCGACCAGCCCGCGCACATCCTTGGGCTGCAGCCCGTCCACCGTGCGGCCGACAAAGGTGACTCCGTTGACGGTTTCACTGGCAGCGGCCTGGGCACCCGTGCCGCCTCCCAGCGCCAGCCTCTGCCTGGTCTCAGAGAGCGCCCGCTCGCTCCGCTTGAGCTGCTCTTGCAGCGCCGCGATGCGGTCCAGCACCTCGTGCGGCGAGGAGCGCAGTTCGGCGGCCGCCGCATTGACGATGCCGATATTGGCGTTGGCGCGGTGCCGTGCATGGGTCGCGGTCAACGCCTCGATGCGGCGCACGCCGGCGCCGACGGCGCTTTCGGCCACGACCGAGATAAGGCCGATATCACCGGTGCGGCGCACATGGGTGCCGCCGCAGAGTTCGACCGACCAGCCGAGGCCGTTGCCAGTCGGCTCGCCCATCGAGACGACGCGAACTTCATCGCCGTATTTTTCACCGAACAATGCCCGCGCACCCGAGGTCTTGGCCTCCTCGACGCCCATCAGCCGGGTTTCGACCGGCGTATTCTGCAGCACGATTTCGTTGGCGATATCTTCGACCTCGGCCAATTCTTGCACCGTCATCGGCTTGGTGTGCACGAAATCGAAGCGCAACCGATCGGGCGCGACCAGGGAGCCCTTTTGCGCGACGTGGTCGCCGAGCACCTGGCGCAGCGCTTCGTGCAGCAAATGCGTCGCCGAGTGATTGGCGCGGATCGCCGAACGGCGGCTGTGGTCAACGACAAGGCTCAGCGCCTGGCCCTTGCTCAGGCTACCCTTGGTCACCTTGACCCGATGCGCGAAAACGCCCGAGTGCTTGGTGGTCTCCAGTACGTCGGCGGCAACACCCTCGCCGCTGAAGCTGCCGGTATCGCCGACCTGTCCGCCGCTTTCGCCATAGAACGGCGTCTGGTTGAGCACGACAAAGCCTTCCTCGCCTGTCTCCAGCCGATCTACGAGCTTGCCGTCCTTGACCAGTGCTGTGATCTCGCCTTCGGACGTCTCGGTTTCATAGCCCAGGAATTCAGTCGGGCCGACCGCGTCGGCAACGGAGAACCAGACCACATCGGTCGCGGCTTCGCCGGACCCGGCCCAGTTCTTGCGGGCCTCCGCCTTCTGCAGCGCCATGGCGGCAGTGAAGCCTTCTTGGTCGACGGCAATGCCGCGCGTGCGCAGCGCGTCCTGCGTCAGATCGAGCGGGAAGCCGTAGGTGTCGTAAAGCTTGAATGCCGTCGCGCCCGCCAGCGTATCGCCGTCGCCAAGCATCTTGGTCTCATCGGCCAGGATCTGCAGCCCACGGCCGAGGGTCTTGAGGAACCGGCCCTCTTCGAGCTGTACGGTTTCGGCGATCATCGCCTCGCCGCGCGCCAATTCGGGATAAGCCTGCCCCATCTCGCGGACCAGCGTCGGCACCATCTTGTAGATCACCGGCTCGCTGGCGCCTAAGAGCGTCGCGTGGCGCATCGCGCGGCGCATGATGCGGCGCAGCACATAGCCGCGGCCCTCATTGGACGGCAGCACGCCCTCGGCAATGAGGAACGACATGGCGCGCAGATGATCGGCGATCACGCGCTGGCTGGTCGTAGCATCACCACCCGGTTCGGTACCGGTAACGGTGGCGGCCGAGGCGATCAACGCCTTGAACAGATCAATATCGTAGTTGTTGTGTACGCCCTGCAGCACCGCTGCCATGCGCTCGAGACCCATGCCCGTATCGATCGAGGGACGCGGCAACGCCGAGCGAGCGCCATCCGCCTGCTGCTCATACTGCATGAACACCAGGTTCCAGACCTCGATAAAGCGGTCACCGTCTTCTTCCGCCGATCCCGGCGGACCACCCCAGACATGTTCGCCGTGGTCGAAGAAGATTTCCGAGCACGGACCGCATGGACCGGTGTCGCCCATCTGCCAGAAATTGGATTTTGCCCCGAGCCGGACGATCTTGTCGTCGCTGAGGCCGGCGACCTTCTTCCAGAGCGCATGCGCTTCGTCGTCGTCCTGGTAGATGGTGACCATCAGCCGCTCCTTGGGCAAGCCCCACTCCTTGGTGAGCAGGTTCCAGGCGAGCTCGATGGCGCGTTCCTTGAAGTAATCGCCGAAGGAGAAATTCCCCAGCATTTCAAAGAAGGTATGGTGGCGCGCCGTAAACCCGACATTGTCGAGATCATTGTGCTTGCCGCCCGCGCGCACGCATTTCTGCGACGAGGTCGCGCGCACATAGGGTCGCTTTTCCGCGCCGGTGAACACGTTCTTGAACTGCACCATGCCGGCATTGGTAAACATCAGCGTCGGATCGTTGCGCGGCACCAGCGGGCTGGACGGCACAAGTTCGTGGCCCGCCTGGGCAAAATACTGAAGAAAACTGGACCGGATGTCGTTTACGCTGGTCATATCGGGCCTTCGGCTGATTTGGCGTCGCCACAAGAAAATGGTGAGCCAGAGGATTAAATCCCAGCTCACCGCTGATGCATACCTGAAAGCCTTGTAACGTGTGGCTTGCGCCTCTGTCCAGCGGCGCAAAATCGTGCGCTTGGCATGCAAAGATGACAATGGCGCGGCAGCCCAAACCGGCAGCTCAAAAGCGAAAGAGCGCCGGTTTCCCGACGCTCTCGAAAATTCACGCGAGCGGCGGAACCCTACTCGTCGCCGGCGGCGCTGTCGTCCTCGAGCGAGCCGGCGATCAGCGCTTCACCCAGAAGCCCAGAACTCTCGCGCACGCCCTTTTCGATCTCGTCGGCCACGGCCGGATTGTCCTTCAGGAACTGGCGCGAATTCTCGCGCCCCTGCCCGAGCCGCTGGCTGTCGTAGGAGAACCAGGCGCCGGATTTCTCGACGATGCCGCTCTTGACGCCAAGATCCAGCAATTCGCCGGTCTTGGAGATGCCTTCGCCATACATGATGTCGAATTCCACCTGCCGGAACGGCGGCGCCAGCTTGTTCTTGACCACTTTTACGCGGGTCTGGTTGCCGATCACCTCTTCACGATCCTTGATCGCGCCGATGCGGCGGATATCGAGGCGCACCGAGGCGTAGAATTTCAGCGCATTGCCGCCGGTCGTGGTCTCGGGTGAGCCGTACATCACGCCAATCTTCATGCGGATCTGGTTGATGAAGATGACCATGCACTTCGATTTCGAAATCGAAGCCGTAAGCTTGCGCATCGCCTGGCTCATCAGCCGCGCCTGCAGGCCTGGCAGGGCATCGCCCATCTCGCCTTCGAGTTCGGCTTTTGGAGTCAGCGCGGCCACCGAATCGATCACCAGCACATCGATGGCGCCGGAGCGCACCAGCGTGTCGGTGATTTCGAGAGCCTGTTCGCCGGTATCGGGCTGCGAGATCAGCAGTTCATCGACCTTGACGCCAAGCTTGCGGGCGTAGATCGGGTCCAGCGCATGCTCGGCATCGACGAAGGCGCAGATGCCGCCATTTTTCTGCGCTTCAGCAATGACATGCAGCGCCAGCGTGGTCTTGCCCGAGCTTTCCGGCCCGAAGACTTCGACGATGCGGCCACGGGGCAGCCCGCCGATGCCAAGCGCGATATCGAGGCCCAGGGAGCCGGTCGAGACCGATTCGATCTGGACGATCGCGCCTTCGCCGAAGCGCATGACGGAGCCCTTGCCGAAATTGCGTTCGATCTGGCTCAGCGCAGCAGCAAGCGCCTTGTCCTTGTCCATTGATCCCTCGATTACACGC
>JAQGKB010000172.1 GCA_028290345.1 Hyphomicrobiales bacterium
ATCATGCGTCTCTCCTGAAGTCTTATTGGTTGGATTTTAACTGGACGGAAGGAAGGGTTTGCCGAGGCATGCCGGGGCGTTGCCCCCGGCCGATTTGCTCATTGAAATAATGGCGAGCACCACCACCGTGGCGAGGTAGGGCACGGCGGCCCAGACCTCCGAAGGCAGGAACGAGGTTCCCGAGGCCTTCGAATAGAGCTCCAGCGTGCCGAGCAGGCCGAAGAAATACGCGCCCGCCAGCAGCCAATATGGCCGCCAGCCGGCGAAAACCACCAGCGCGATGGCGATCCAGCCGCGACCGCCGGTCAGCCCTTCGGCCCACTGGGGAGTGAGCACGAGTGGAAAATAGGCGCCGCCGATACCCGCCATCGCACCGCCGAAGGCGACGGCCGCATAGCGCACGCCCTTGACCGAATAGCCGATCGAATGGGCGGAAAGATCGTTCTCGCCGACCGCCCTGAGGATGAGGCCGCCGCGCGTCTTTCTCAGGAACCAGGCGACGACGATCACCATGACGAACGAGAAGTAAACCAGCGGCGAATACCCGAACAGCACCCGCCAATAGGCATCCTTGGCCAGCGCATCGGGAAACACCGATGCAAAGATCGGGATGGCGCGGCCCGAAAACCCTCGCCCGATCAGCGACGAGATGCCTCCTCCGAAAATCGTCAGCGCCAGCCCGGTCGCGACCTGGTTCGCCGACAGGGAAATGGTGAGAAATGCGAAGATCATCGAAGCGGCAGATGCCGCTGCGGCGGCGACAACAACTGCCAGCCAGGGATTGCCGGTAATATCCACGGTCGCAAAGGCTGCGATGGCGCCCACCAGCATCATGCCTTCGACGCCAAGATTGAGCACACCACTTTTCTCGGTGATCAGTTCACCCAGGCCCGCAAAGAGGATTGGCGTCGAGGCGCCGACGACCGTGACCATGACGGCAATGATATAAGCCAGGCTCATGCTCCGCTCCGGACAGGCTGGACATCCTTGGCCGGCGCCGCCGAGACGACGCGCAGCCGATAGCGGACGAGGATGTCGCTGGCCAAGAGGAAGAACAGCATCATGGCCTGGAAGATGCCCTTCGAGGCATTCGGCAATTGCAGCGCGCTCTGCGCAATATCTCCGCCCACATAGGTGATGGCCAGGACGATGCCCGCGACGATCACCCCCAGCGGATTGAGCCGTCCGAGGAACGCCACGATGATGGCGGTGAACCCGTAATTGGAGGGAAAGCCTAGCGACATCTGCTGGAAAGGCCCAGTAACCTCGAAGATACCCGCCAGCCCGGCCAGCCCGCCGCTAAGCAGGAACACCAACCATATGGTGCGCTTCTGCGAAAACCCGCCATAGCGCGCCGCCTGCGGCGCAGATCCCACAACCCGCACCTGAAAGCCAAACACCGAACGGCTCATCACCACCCACATGATCACGGCGATGATCAAGGTCAGCGCCACGCCCCAATGCACGATCGTGCCTGGGATCAGCGTCGGCATGGTCTGGTCGGCCGTGACCAACGCGGTCTGCGGGAAGCTGAAGCCGCTCGGATCTTTCCAAGGTCCGGTGACCAGGAAATTCAGCAGATGTATGGCCACGTAGGTCATCATCAGGCTCGACAGCGTCTCGTTGACGTTGAAGCGCGTGCGCAGCACGGCTGGGATCGCCCCATAGGCCGCGCCGCCGATGAAACCGGCGACCAGCATCGTCGGCAAAATCCAGAACCCGGTGTAGTTCTGCGTCAGCAGCCCCACGCCGGTCCCCGCGAGGGCGCCGACGACATACTGGCCTTCCGCGCCAATATTCCAGATCGCGGCGCGATTGCCGAACGCCAAGCCAACGCCGATAAGGATCAGCGGCGAGGCCTTGATCGCCACTTCCTGCCATTTGATCGGGTTGAGGATCGGCGTGAGGAAGACTTCCTTCACCGCCCCCAAGCCGTTGTAGCCGATAAGCGAGAAGATGATCGCACCAACGATCATGGTCAAAAGCACCGCCGCCACCGGGGTGACATAGAGCATCAACCGGCTGGGTTCTCGACGCTTTTCAAGCTTAAGACGCATGAAGCTGCTCCATGGCATGAGCCGTGGCGTTGGGATCGCCGTGCACGCCCCCCATCAACAGCCCGATCTCTTCGATGCTGGCCTCCCCGGCTTTGAGCACGCGGCTCAGCCGCCCCTCATTGATGACCGCCATGGTGTCGCAAAGCGTCAGCAGTTCGTCGAGGTCCTGCGAGATCACCACGATGGCCGAGCCTTCGGCAGCAAGGTCGACCAGCGCCTGGTGGATCGCAGCCGCCGCGCCTGCGTCGACACCCCATGTGGGCTGCGACACCACCAGCACGGTGGGCCTTTGCAGGATTTCCCGGCCCATGATGTACTTTTGCAGATTGCCCCCCGAAAGCGATCCGGCGGTGGCCTCCACGCCTTGGGCCTTGACCCCGAATTCCGCGATCACGCGCCCCGTATAAGCCTTGGCCAAGCCGGGCCGGATCAGGCCCGATACCACCATCTTCAGCCGATCGCGGGCGGTGAGCACCGAATTGTCGCTGAGGCTGAAATCGGGAACCGCTGCGTGCCCGTTGCGCTCTTCGGGCACCGAGGCGAGCCCCTTGAGCCGCCGCTGCTTGGCGTTCAACCGACCCAGCCAAATGCCATCGAGAGTGATGGCCTCGCCGTCATTGCCGACCACCTCGCCGCTCAACGCCAGCAGCAGCGCGTTTTGGCCGTTGCCGGCAACACCGGCTATTCCGAAGATCTCGCCGGCCCGCACCGAAAAACTGACATTGTCGATGGCGATGCCGAATTCCCCGACCGGCGGCACGCTCAGCTTGTTGACCACGAACTTTGCTTCACCGAGCGTCCGCCCTGCCGGCTTGACGATATCCTTGAGGCTGCCGCCGATCATCTTTTCGGCCATCGAGCGCGAGGTCTCTTGCCGTGGGTCGCAGGTATCGACCAGCTTGCCGCCGCGCAGGATCGTCGCCGTATCGCACAGCGCCTTGATCTCGTGTAATTTGTGCGAAATGTAGAGAATTGCGCAGCCTTCGCTGGCCAATTTGCGCAGCGTATCGAAGAGCTGCGACACCTCCTGCGGAGTGAGCACGGAGGTAGGCTCATCCATGATCAGCAGTTTTGGATTGAGCAGCAGCGCCCGCACGATCTCGATGCGCTGGCGCTCCCCCACTGACAACGTCGAGACCACGCGATGCGGCTCGAGGTTCAGCCCGTAGGTGGTCATCACCTCGCGAATCTTGGCTTCGAGGTCACGCGCGGCGATCTTGCTGTCCATGCCCAGCGCGATATTCTCTAGCACCGTCATCGCCTCGAACAGCGAAAAGTGCTGGAAAACCATGCCGATGCCGAGCTTTCGCGCCTCGCGCGGATTGTGGATGGTGACCGGGGCCCCGTTCCAACGGATTTCGCCGGCATCGGGCTGCATGATGCCGTAGATCATCTTGACGAGGGTGGATTTGCCCGCACCGTTTTCACCAAGCAACGCATGAATTTCGCCAGGTCGCACGGCAAAGCTGACGTGATCATTGGCAAGAACGCCCGGAAAGCTTTTGGTTATTCCAATCAGTTCCAGTCGCAGCGGCAGATTAGCGTCCATTTGCGGCCCCTGAAACTTTGTCGTCCAGCGTCGCGCTCACATCTTTGACTTCCCGCCAGCCAATGTGGACCATAATTTCCGCCGCCGCCAGCGCCGCGATAACCTCTGGACGTTTGTCCCCAGTTCCAGCACCGCCGATGGGAAGGACCAGCTTCTCCAAACGGGCCGGATCGCCGCCCTCGCCCCGGTACCAGCTTGAAAACTTTGCCCGTTTGGTCGTTGAGCCCACCATGCCGACATAAGGGCTATCCGCCCGCCGCAGCGCTTCCTCGGCGATCAGAAAATCCAGCGCGTGGTCGTGGGTGAGAATGACATAGGCGCTGCCCTTCGGAGCATTGCGCACCACTGCCTCCGGCATGGCGACGGCCTTGGCCTCGACGCTCTCCGGCAAGCCGGCAAGTTCCTCCGGGCGGGTGTCGATGACGTGGGTTTTCACCGGCAGCAGCGCCAGAGCATGCGCCAAGGCATGCCCGACATGGCCCGCGCCGAAGACGTAGACATGCGGCTCGGCGGCATCCTCGGCCGTTAGCCGCGCGATGAGGGTCTCGACCTTCGCCGTGTCGGCAACCGACATGCCGACCAGCACCCGGCCGCCGCAGCATTGCCCGATTTCGGGGCCGAGCGGAATATCGAGTTCATCGCCCGACAGCCCCTCGCGCATCACCTGCCGGCTGCGGTCGATGACCATGTATTCGAGGGCCCCACCGCCGATGGTGCCGAGAATTTCGCTAGGACCGATCAGCATGAACGTGCCCGCCGCGCGCGGGCTGGAGCCTTTGACGGCCAAGAGCTCGGCGCAGATGGCGAGGGGATTGCGCGCAACGAATTCGGAAATGTCCGTCGCCCGCACGATCATGCCGCCACCCCCTCCCCGGCCCTCCCCACAAGGGGGAGGGTGGAGGAAGAAAGAGTTACTGTGGCCAGCGCTGTCGCCGTCATCGTTTGCCGGCCTCGCGGCGCAGGCGCTCGACGCCCATCAGCACTCGCTCCGGCGTTATCGGCGTGTCGAGGCGCGGCGCGACCTTGTAGTCGGCGACGCTCGCTACCGCCATCGACAGCGCCTCGACCACCGAGAGCGCCAGCATGATCGGCGGCTCGCCGACGGCCTTAGAGCGGCCAACGGTCTCTTCGGGATTGACCGACCATTCCGCAAGCTTGACATTGAAAATCGGCGGTACGTCGGAGGCGAGCGGGATCTTGTAGGTGGAGGGCGCATGCGTCCGCAGTTGCCCCTTGGCGTCCCACACTAGTTCCTCGGTCGTCAGCCAGCCCATGCCCTGAATGAACCCGCCTTCGATCTGCCCCAGATCGATCGCCGGATTCAGCGACTTGCCGGCATCGTGCAGGATATCCACGCGGTCCACGGTATATTCGCCGGTCAGCGTATCGATGCTGACTTCGGATGCGGACGCGCCATAGGCAAAGTAGAAGAACGGCGTGCCCTTGCCGGCCGCGCGGTCCCAATGAATGTTGGGGGTTTTGTAGAACCCGGCCGCGGAAAGCTGCACCCGGCTCATATAGGCCGACGCGACCAGTTCGCCGAATTCGATAAATTGCTTGCCCGCCTGTACGCCGCCCCCCACCCAGATGACTTCAGCCGGCGTGACCTCGTACATCTGGGCTGCATGAGCCAGCAGTCGCTCCTTGATCTGCCTCGCGGCATCCAGCGCCGCCATGCCGTTGAGATCGGTACCCGAGGACGCGGCCGTTGCCGAAGTGTTCGGCACCTTGCCGGTGGTGGTGGCGTTGATCTTCACCCGCTCGACGTCCACCCCGAACGCATCGGCCAGAACCTGCGCCACCTTGATGTAGAGCCCCTGCCCCATCTCGGTGCCGCCATGGCTGAGATGGATCGAACCGTCGCGATAGACATGCACCAGCGCCCCGCCCTGATTGTACCAGGTGGCGGTGAACGAGATGCCGAACTTCACCGGCGTCAGCGCGATGCCCTTCTTGATCACCTTCGAGGTCTTGTTGAAGGCGATGACCGCCGCGCGCCGCCGCTGGTAGTCCGATGACGCTTCGAGCTCATCGACTACGCGGTGGATGATATTGTCGGTCACCGTCTGGTGGTAGGGGGTCACATTGCGGTCGGTGGTGCCGTAGAAATTGGCCTTGCGGATCTCAAGTGGATCCTTGCCGAGGTCGTAGGCGATATCCTCGATCCAGCGCTCGCACGCAACCATGCCCTGCGGCCCGCCGAAACCGCGGAAAGCGGTGTTCGAGACAGTGTTGGTGTAAAGCGGTAGCGAGTTCACCTTCACCGCCGGATAAAAATACGAATTATCGCAGTGGAACAGCGCCCTATCGCTCACCGGCCCGGTAAGGTCGGACGAAAAGCCGCCGCGCGCTGCGTAGGTCGCGGTGACGGCTTCGATCATGCCGTCGTCATTGTAGCCGACATCGTAGCTGACCACGAAATCGTGCCGTTTGCCGGTCGCGATCATATCGTCGTCTCGGTCCGGGCGAATCTTGACCGCTCGCTTCCACTTCTTCGCCGCCAGCGCGGCGACGCAGGCAAAAAGGTTGCCCTGCGTTTCCTTGCCGCCGAAGCCGCCGCCCATGCGGCGTACATTGACCGTCACCGAGTGCTGTGGAATCCCGAGCACCGCGCCGACCATCGACTGGATCTCGCTGGGGTGTTGGCTGGATGCATAGAGCGTGACGTCTTCGTCCTCGCCCGGAATGGCCAGCGAAATCTGGCCTTCCAGGTAGAAGTGGTCCTGCCCGCCTATCGCGATGCGGCCCTTCACCCGGCGTTGCGCCTTGGCCATGCCCGCGGCCACATCGCCGCGCTCGAGCTTTAGCGGCGGGGTAACCAACTTGCCGCCGGCGGCAATCGCCGCATCGATGTCGAGCGCAAACGGCAGGTCGCGATATTCGACCTTCGCCAGCCGCGCCGCCCGTCGGGCCGCATCGCGAGTTTCGGCGACGACCGCGAACATCGGCTGGCCGTAGAACTGCACCACGCCGGGCGCAAAGATCGGCTCGTCATGCAGATGCGATGGGCTGACGTCGTTGACGCCGGGAATGTCCTCTTCCGCAAGCACCCCGATGACGCCCGGCGCATTGCGCACAGCATCGAGGTCCATCGATACGATCTCGGCATGTGCCCGCTCCGAGAGGCCGAGATAGGCATGAACCGTGCCCTCGGGCTCGACCATGTCGTCAATGTATTCGGCGGTGCCAGCAACGTGCTTCGGCCCGGAATCGTGCGGGTGGCTGACATGAACGCGCGGGGCGAGTTCGGCCGGAGCCATAGGGGATTGCTTGTTCATCGCGAAACCCCCGCACCCGCCTGCCGGCACCCTCTCCCCGACGGGGAGAGGAATCGGTGTGACGCGGCCATGCCTTTCCTCTCCCCGTCGGGGAGAGGTCGGTCCGGTAGGACCGGGTGAGGGGTCTGCTGAGCCAGCATCATGCCACCACCCTCTGCAATCGCTCGTCCACCCCGATCGTCTCCAAATGGAACCGCCGCAGCAAATTCTGCGCCGCCAACATCCGATACTCCGTCGAGGCGCGCATGTCGGTGATCGGCTGGTAATCCACTGGAAACGCAGCGACCGCCGCCTCGATGGTCTCGAACGTCCACGGCTTCCCGATCAGCGCCTCTTCCACCGCTCCGGCCCGTTTCGGCGTCGCCGCCATGCCGCCGAAGGCGATCCGTGCTGTCTCAACGACGCCGTTGTCGCTGATCGATACCCGGAACGCCCCGCAAAGCGCCGAAATATCCTCGTCGCTACGCTTGGTGATCTTGTAGACGGCGAACTGCTCGCCTTTGGGCAATGCCGGGATCGACACGCTCTCCACGAACTCACCGGGCTGCCGGTCCTGCTTGCCGTACGCAATGAAGTAATCTTCGAGCCTGACCTCACGGAGCGTCGCGCCCTTGCGCAGCGTCACCGTGGCGCCAAGGACCATCAGCGGCGGCGGGGTGTCGCCAATGGGCGACCCGTTGGCGATATTGCCGCCGATCGTGCCCATGTTGCGCACCTGTTCGCCGCCGATCCGGCTCCAAAACTGCTCCATTTGCGGATAGCGTTTCACCAGCGCCGCCGTTGCCTCGCTGTAGGAGACTGAGGCGCCCAGTTTCAGAGCGGTCCCGCTCTCCTCGATCTCGTGCAATTCGGTCTGATGCG
>JAQGKB010000276.1 GCA_028290345.1 Hyphomicrobiales bacterium
CGATCGGGCTTGATCTTTCGGAGCTCGATCTGCGGGCGCTTTCCATCCGTGACGTGCGGCTCGATGCGACCACCGATGGCAAGAGCTGGACGGTGAAACAGTTCACCGCCTCGCTGCCGGGCAATTCGACGGTGACCGCCAGCGGCACGTTGCAAGCTGCGGCCGGCAAGCCAAGCTTTGTCGGACAGGGGGCGCTATCGACCGGGCGGCTCGATGCCTTGGCGTCGCTGTGGCGCAAGGTTCCGGGCAATAGCCCGCTGTTCGGCTATCCGGCGGCGCTGGCCGGGAAGGTGCGGCTCGACGCCGGCACCTTGGCCCTCGCGGACGGCAGCCTGACGATGGATGGCGTGGCGCACAAGCTTTCCGCGCTGGTCGGCTTCGTCGGCACCCGCAGCCTCGATGTGACCGCCGATTTCGGCGAATTGCGCCCTGACGACAGTGCGGCGCTTACGGCGCTGCTGCCCGATGTGACACAGGACCCAAGTTTTGGCGTCAGCTTTCCGCAGGGAACGCTCGACCTTGCCGCCGCCAAGGGCTCGGTGGCGGGCGTTGCGGGGCAAGATCTAGCGATGAAGGGGGAGTGGGGGCCGAGCGGGCTGCATCTCAGCCATCTATCGGCCGCCGATTTCGGCGGCGTGAGCGGCGACTTGTCGCTCTCGCTCGCCGGCACTGTTGCCGCTCCGCAGATTTCCGGTGATGGCGATGTCGGCGTCAAGGCCGCCGACGCGCCGGCGCTGGCACTGCTCTACAATGCAATCGGTACGCCGCAGCCGCTGCGCGATGCCCTTGCCAAGTCGTTGCCGGCGCAGTTGCATGTGCGGATCGACGATCCCTCGCCGCAGCATGGGCAAAACCTCGAGGCGACCGGCAAGGCCGGCATGGCGGACGTGCAACTGACGGCCAATCTCGGCGCCGGCCTTGCCAAGGCGCTCAGCGGTGCGATTTCCGGCAAATTGTCCCTGGCCTCGGACGATGCCAAGGGGCTGACGGCGCAACTCGGCCTGGGCCTGACCAGTTTGATGCCGGAGGGCACGCCGATGCATGCTGGGCTGACTTTCGATGGCTTGCTGGTCGGTGGTTTCGATACCAGTCTCGCTATCGCCGGAGGGACGGATTCGATCGGCTTCCACGGCAATGTCCGCTTCAACGATGCGGCGGAACCGAGCGGGTCCGGGGACGTGCAGGTCGCGCTGTCGGACGCATCGGCTCTCGCCGATCAACTCGGCATCACTGGCATTTACCTGCCGGCGGTCAGCGGCACCGCCAAATTCAGTTTTGCAGGCCTACAGGATGTTAAACTCTCCGGCATTGCCGGGCAGGTTGGCGACGATGGCGTCACCGGCGACCTTGCGATGACGCGCCAGGGCGTGAGCGGCGATGTATCGGGCGCGCTGAACCTTCGTACCATCGATCTCGGGGCTCTCGCTGCCGCGCTGGGCGGTCCGTCGGCGCTGGTTTCGAGTGGCGCCGGGCTTTGGCCTGATGGGCCGATCGCCATTGGCGACCATCCGCGGACAACGACCGGACGGGTCAAGATCACCGCGCAGAACATTTCGTCTCAAGGCTCCCCGATCATTACCGATACCGGCTTCGATTTCAGCTGGGATGCCACCAATGTGCGGCTGCGCGGACTGCAGGGAACGATCGGAGAGGGCAAGATCAACCTCGATATCGGCATCTGCTGCGCCGGTCCGCTGCCGCAGAAGGAGATTGCCGGGCAGGTCAGGCTCGACAACGTAGTGCTGGGAGCGGTGTTGCCGGCGGCGGCGGCCGCGACCTTGAGCGGCAAGGCCACGGGCGGGGCAAGTTTTTCGGCGACCGGGGACAGCTTTGCCTCCGCCATCGCCGCGCTTTCCGGGCAGGGGAGCGTTTCGGTCAGGGGCCTCACGGTCGAGAAGCTCGACCCCAAGGCGTTCACCACGCTTGCTGGGCTCGACAACATTCTGGAACTGGACGCCGGCGACATGACAACGCTGGTCGCGGTGGCGCTCGACAAGAGCGCCTTCACCACGCCCTCGATCAATGCCGGCTTCACCATCGCCGGCGGCACGCTGCGGCTGGCCAATGTCGCAGCGGACGGGAACGGCGCCCATCTTTTTGGCAGCGCCAGCGTGAAACTTGCGGATCTGGGGCTCGCCGGTTCGTTCGCGCTGACCCCAGTCGGCAATATCGATCCGAAGGGGCTAGTCAACGCCACCGATTCAAAGATCACGGCCGTGCTTTCGGGGACCCTGCCGAATCCGACCCGCACACTCGACCTCGCCAGCATGGTCGATACGATCAAGATGCGTGCGTATGAGAACGAGGTGGCGCGGCTGGAACAGCTCAAGGCCGCCGATGATGCCCGCATCCAGGCCGCGGCTGCCGAGCAGGCGCGGCGGGATGCCGAGGCGAAACGTCTGGCCGACGAAGCGGCGGCACAGAAGGCCGCCGACGCCAAACGCAAGGCAGATGCCGAGGCGGCAGCGAGAGCGGCCCAGAATGTAACGCCGAGACCCGCGCCCAGCACTTCTGCCTCGCCGCCGGCAAGCGGTCAGCCGCTGATGCCGATGGATCTCGGGTTGCCCAACTAGGCGGGACATTTGCGCCCGCTAGCGCTTCTCGGCAGCCTTGGCCTGATACCAACGAAGGACCGCGATGCGGACGGCCGAGGAGAGGTTGGGCGCTTCGCGCGCTTCATCGATCGAGCGAATGATCGCCGTCAGAGGAACATTTCCCGAGGCGGCCATCGCTTCGAGGCCCTCCCAGAATTCGGGTTCGAGCGCGAGGCTGGTGCGGTGTCCAGCGATGCTGAGGGAGCGCTTCTGCAGCGGACTAGGGCTTCTTCCGGAAAGCGTCGAGGCTGATGACCTTGTGGCCGGGCGCCTCGCCCTCGGCGGCCGGAGCGTCAGCGCTCTCAGCCCCCGTGCTTTCGGCAATCTCATCATCGGTTTCGACATCCGCGCCGACACTGTCGAACTGCAGGCCGAACGGCACGGACGGGTCGAAAAAGCCTTTCATGGCGGTGAATGGCACACCGAGGATTTCAGGGTGGCCATCGAACGAGAGGCCGACTTCAAAGCCAGTCTCGGTGACCTTCAAATCCCAGAACTGGTTCTGGAGGACGATGGTCATTTCCTTGTCGTACTGGGCCAATAGCCTTTCCGACAGGCGCACTCCCGGCGCGCGGGTGACAAACGAGATGAAGAAATGGTGTTCGCCCGGGAGGCCCGTCCGGACCACTTCCGACAGCACCTTGCGGACGACGCCACGCAGGGCTTCCTGAGTCAGGATGTCGTAGCGGATATGATCTTCGGCCATAAATTCGCGTTCCGGAGCGAGGAATCCAATGGGCGCTATAACAGCGCAAATGGGGCATCGATTACAAGGACAATCGCGGCGGGTGGAGCGAAAGGCGCAGATTTCGCCGAGACTGACGGCGGCTTATGCACTGCCTATATCGAGATGAAGGAAGGTGCAGGCTTCTGTTGCCAGGTGCCTGCGGACCCCGCCTAAGCCCCTGCGAAGAGGAAAAGGACTTTTAATTCGAGGTGTCGAACCGCTTACGCAGCCAGACGGGCCTCAGCATAGTTGTTATCATTAGCAACTATAGGTTCGGTCCGATAACGGCGGAACCATGCCGAGCGAAAACACACCCTTTACGCCCTCGTCGATCCTATTTCGCCCCCATGTCCCCCACTGAGTGTGGAGGAGGAATGGTGGAGGCGCCGGGTACCGCCCCCGGGTCCGATGGGTTTATTCCGATGGCAATTTATCGCCATAGCCGTTGCCGGCACAGCTAATATAGGTGGGATGGTCGACGGATGCAAATGGGGTGTAGGGCCGATATTTTCGTTCAGGCGATCAAGTCGCTAACCGAGGTGCCAGAGTAGCAAAGCGAGTCAAGCCCTGCCGCGTAGCTCTGCTCTCTACGGGCATCCCGGTCGCTCCGATCCGGTCCGCATCCGCATCTGCAAAGAGCTTGCGCATGCGCTCGGAGAGCACCATGCCTTCAACCGCGCTTATCTTCTCGGCAACGTTTCTGGTAAGAAACTGCCCGGTTGTTGCTGACCGTCGGATGCTGACTTTTTTGCCATGTGGGCATCGTATCACGCCAGTCACCTTGGCTCAAAGAATCGTCTATTATCCCCCCATGAAACAATATCTGCAGCTTTTGAGCGATGTGCTCGAGAATGGCGTTGACCGGTCGGATCGGACTGGGACGGGGACGCGATCGATTTTTGGGTATCAGATGCGGTTCGACCTCTCGCAGGGGTTCCCGCTACTGACTACAAAGAAACTCCATATCAAATCAATCATCTATGAGCTTTTGTGGTTCCTGCGTGGCGAGACCAACGTGCGCTGGCTGCAGGAGCGCGGGGTCAAGATCTGGGACGCCTGGGCCGACGAGAACGGCGATCTCGGACCGGTCTACGGTAGTCAATGGCGAAGCTGGCCGGATGGCAAGGGCGGGCAGATCGACCAGATCGCCAATGTGATCGCCTCGATCCGGGACAAACCGGATTCGCGGCGCCACATGGTGACAGCCTGGAACCCGGCCGAGGTCGATGAGATGGCACTGCCGCCGTGCCACTGCCTGTTCCAGTTCTACGTCGCCAACGGCAAGCTCAGTTGCCAGCTCTACCAGCGTTCGGCCGATGTGTTTCTCGGCGTCCCGTTCAACATCGGCTCCTATGCGCTGCTGACGCACATGGTGGCGCAGGTAACGGGCCTGGAGGTGGGGGATTTCGTCCACACGTTTGGAGATGTGCATCTTTACGCCAACCACTTCGAGCAGGCCAAACTGCAGCTCTCGCGCGAGCCAAGACCGCTGCCGCGTCTGATCATCACTGCAGAGCGGAAGGATATCTTTGGTTTCGAGTTCGAAGATTTCGAAATTTCCGGTTATGATCCGCACCCGCACATCAAGGCCGAGGTTGCCATATGAGATGGTCCGCAGCGCTGTTCGCGTTAGCTTTCGCGGCGTTCGGCGGCCGCGCCTCGGGCAATGACACGATGGCGCAACTTGGCGCCGGTGGTCTGGTGTTCATCACCACGCAAGATATCCAGATGGCCTCGGAAGACCTGTCGGTATCGCCGGACCAGGTGAAGGTGGTTTACCAGTTCAAGAACAACGGCAAGGCGGACCAGCATGTGTTGGTCGCCTTTCCGATGCCCGATGTTACCGGTGACGGCGACTTCATGGTGAGCATTCCCACGGCGGACCCGGCCAATATCTTCGGCTTCAAGACCACCTTCAACGGCAAGCCGGTCGCTGCGGAACTGCACCAATATGCCTTTGCCGTCGGCATCGACCAGACATCATATCTGCAGGGCCTCAATGTGCCGCTGACGCCCTTCGGCGAAGCGACGCAGAAGGCGATCAACGCGCTGCCCGAGGCCGAGCACAAGAAGATGATCCAGCTCGGGATGGTGATCCCGATGGAATACGACGCCGGGCAGGGGCCGCAGACCGACTACACTCCGATCTGGACGCTGAAATCGGCCTATAGCTGGATTGCGGATTTCCCGGCCGGGCAGACCGTCGACGTCGTGCACACTTACGTCCCGAGCGTGGGCGGCACGACCGCGGTGACCTTCCTTGGGCCATCCAATGGCGACGGGGATCGCGCGGGCGACTATGCCAAGAAGTACTGCACCGACGACAATTTCATCAACGCGGTGAAAAAGACGCAGGCCGACCCTCAGGACCCCTACAGCGCGCCATTTACCGAGAGCTGGATTTCCTATGTCTGGTCGACCGGGGCGAACTGGAGCGGGCCGATCGGCAAATTCCACCTGACGGTGGACAAGGGCGCACCGGACAATCTGGTGTCGTTCTGCGGCAAGGGCGTGAAGAAGACCGGGCCAACGACGTTCGAGATGAACGCTACGGATTTCTACCCGCCCTTTGGCCAGGAACTGGAAATCCTGATTCTGCGCCGCAATCCGCCGGCAAATGCCCATGTCGGTTGAAATCCGGGGGGCGGTCGCCTCGGACGCGGCGCTAATCGTCAAGTTCGTTGCCGATCTCGCGGCCTATGAGAAGCTCTCGCATGAGGCCAAGGCCAGCGAAGCCGACATCGTGCGCGATCTCTTCGGCGCCGATCCCAAGGTCTTTTGCGAGATCGCGGAGGTCGACGGCAGTCCGGTCGGTTTTGCCCTCTGGTTCTACACATACTCGACATTCCAGGGACGCTACGGAATCTGGCTCGAAGATCTCTATGTCGATCCCGCTGCGCGTGGGCAGGGGATCGGCGAGGCACTGCTGCAGCACCTGGCCCGGCGCTGCGTGGCCGAGGGATTGGGGCGATTCGAATGGTGGGTGCTCGACTGGAACACGCCTTCGATTGAATTCTATAAATCCAAGGGCGCGGAGCTGCAGGATGAGTGGACCAAGTGCCGAGTCGATGGCGCGGCACTGCTCGAACTCGGTCGCGCATGAGCGTCACCATTTCCATGATTGCCGCGGTCGCGGAGAACGGCGTCATCGGCGCGGGGAACGCGCTGCCTTGGCGGCTGCCCTCGGATTTTGCGTTCTTCAAGCAGACCACGATGGGCAAGCCGGTCATCATGGGCCGGAAGACCTTCGAGAGCATCGGAAAGGCCTTGCCGGGGCGGGTCAACATCGTTGTGTCGCGGCAGCCCGGCTATCAGGCCGAGGGCGTGCTGGTGATCGACAGTCTCGATGCGGCGCTCGAACACGGGCGCGCCATAGCAGCGGTCGATGGCGCCGACGAGGTAATGGTGATCGGCGGCGCCGCCATCTACAAGGCCGCGATGCCGCAGGCGCAACGGCTCTATATCACCCATGTCGCGCTCGACATTGAAGGCGACGCGCACTTCCCCAAGATCGATCCCGCCGAATGGGAAGTGGTCGCCGAACCGGTGGTGCCGATCTCGCCGAAGGACACGGCATCATACCGCATTAGGGTATACAGCAGACGCTCTGGCGCCGCTCATTGATCCAATCGACGCGCTTGCCTATATAGGTCGGCAACAATTTTAATGTCACCGAAAGGTTGAATATGCCCTGGGACAACAACACTGGTGGCGGTGGCCGCAATAATAATGGCGGTCCTTGGGGGCAGTCGCCGGGTGGCGGTGGTCCGCGCAAGTCCGGTGGCACTCCCAATCTGGAGGAAATCCTCAGCCGCGGCCGCGACCAGTTCAAGGGTGGCATTCCCGGCGGGCGTTGGGCGCTGATCGGTGGCGCGGTCGTCATCGTCATCTTCTGGCTGATGCAATCGATCTATACGATCGAGCCGCAGGAAGTGGGGGTCGAACTGCGTTTCGGCAAGCCCAAGCCCGAGCTGAGCTATCAGGGCTTGCATTTCCACTTCTGGCCGATCGAGACGGTTGAGAAGGTCAATACCACTGAAAACCAGACGTCGATCGGCTCGGTCAGCACCGGCCGCACCAGCGGTCCCGATGGGCTGATGCTGTCGGGCGACCAGAACATCGTTGACGTGAAGTTCTCCGTGCTGTGGTCGGTCACCGATCCGGTCAAGTATCTGTTCAACGTGCGCGACCCCGCCGACATGGTGCGCAGCGCCTCTGAAAGCGCCATGCGTGAAGTGGTCGGCCGCCGTCCGGCGCAGGATATTTTCCGCGATGACCGGGCCGGCATTTCCACCGAAGTGCAAAAGATCATCCAGGGCACGATCGACAGTTATGGGCTGGGCGTGAACATCAGCCGCATCGCCATCGAAAACGTCGCTCCGCCGGCGGAAGTGGCCGACGCATTCGACGAAGTGCAGCGCGCCGAGCAGGATGAGCAGCGGTTCCAGGAAGAAGCGCGCAAATATGCCAACACCCTGCTGGGCAATGCCCGTGGCCAGGCCTCGCAGATGCGCGAAGATGCGGCCGCCTACAAGGACCGGGTGGTCAAGGAAGCCGAAGGCGAGGCGTCTCGCTTCACCTCGGTCTACGACCAGTACATCAAGGCTCCGGAAGTGACGCGCAAGCGGCTCTATCTTGAAACCATGGAGCAGGTGCTCGGTGGCAGCCAGAAGGTAATTGTCGACAAGGGGGCTTCGGGTTCGGGGGTGTTGCCGTACCTGCCGCTGCCGGCCTTGCGGCCGGCTCCGGGGCCCGCTCCGGCCACGGCACCCTCTTCGACCCTGCCCGAGGCCCCGGCGGCCCCGACCGTCAGCGACGATCCGACGGCCACCCCTTCGGTTTCGAGGTAAGCCATGAACAACAATAATCGTCTTATCATCGCCGCCGTGGTGGTTGTTGCCGCCCTCTACGTGGTGTTTTCATCGATCTACATCGTCAATCAGCGCGAGCAGGCGATCGTCATGCGCTTCGGCCAGATCACCGACGTGCACACCGAGCCGGGGATCTATTTCAAGATCCCGACCTCGCTGGTCGATACTGTGCAGATCGTCGACGGCCGTATCCAGCGCTACGACATCGCCAACATGCTGTTGCAGGTGAAGGGCGGCAAATTCTACAACGTCGATGCTTTCCTCACCTATCGCATTGCCGACGCCCGCAAGTTCCGCGAGCGCCTGCAGGGCGATCTCACCCAGGCCGAAGACCGCATTGCAACCCGCTTCAACGCTGCCCTGCGGCAGGTCTATGGCTTGCGTGAATTCTCGGCTGCACTCTCCGAGCAGCGGGGCGCAATGATGCAGGAAGCGCAGGACCTGATCCGCCCGGACGCAGCGGACCTCGGCATCGAAATCGTCGATGTGCGGATCCTGCGGACCGACCTCACCAAGGAGGTTTCGGACCAGACCTATAACCGCATGAAGGCCGAACGGCTTGCCGAAGCGGCATTGCTGCGGGCGCGCGGCAACCAGGCGGCGCAGAGCCTGCGTGCTATCGCCGATCGTCAATCGGTGGAGATCGTCGCCGCAGCCCGCCGCGACAGCGAAATCCTGCGCGGCGAGGGCGAAGCTCAGCGCAGCCAGGTGTTTGCTTCGGCCTACAACGTCAATCCGGAATTCTTCGAATTCTATCGCTCGATGCAATCGTACCGGACAGCCCTGGGCAATACCGGCACCACGATGGTCCTGGCGCCGGATTCGGAGTTCTTCCACTACTTCGGGGCTGATGCCGGCGGCAATGTCGGGATCGGCACGCCGGCGGCGCCAAAGCCGCTCAGCGGGGCAATTGCTCCGGCAAAACCTGCGGCCGCGGCGGCAACGCCTGCTCCCTCGGGCCTGCTCCCATTGAGCCCGCCCGGGGCACAATGAACGATCTCTTCGCGGCGCTTGCGCTGGCGATAACTATCGAAGGGCTGCTTTACGCAGCCTTTCCGGAGCCGATGAAGAAGCTGCTGGCATCGATCCTGTCGATGCCAGCAGCAAACATTCGTGCTGCGGGCCTCACTTGCGCCGGTGCCGGACTTGTTCTCTTGTGGTTCATTCGCGGTTAAGACGTAGCTGCCAACTTTGCGCAGACCGTACGGAGGGCGCCATGAGGTTTGCATCGATCAAGGCCATCCTGGCCGTGGGCGTCTTGAACGTCGGGCTGGTTTCGGCGGCTGTGGCCAAGGGCCCGGATTCGGTTGCAGGCCTTGCCAAGGACCTTTCTCCGGCGGTCGTCAACATCTCTTCCTCGCACCATGTGAAGGGTGGGGCGGGCGTGCCCTATCCCACGGCTCCCCAGGGTTCGCCGCTCAATAAGCTCTTCGATGACGTCAATCCCAACCAGGGCGAGGGCGATCAGGCGCAGCAGGACAGCGAGAGCCTCGGTTCGGGATTCATCATCAGTCCGGATGGGCTGATCGTCACCAACAACCACGTGATCGACGGCGCCGACGACATCGAAGTCTACCTCACCGACGGGACGCGGCTGACCGCAAAGGTCGTCGGCGTCGACCAGAAGGTCGATCTGGCGCTGCTGCGGATCGATGCGGGGCATCCGCTCAAATCCGTCGATTTCGGCGACAGCGATACCGCCCAAGTGGGCGATTGGGTGATGGCCATCGGCAATCCGTTCGGGCTTGGCGGCTCGGTGACGCTCGGCATAGTTTCGGCGCGCAACCGCGATATCGAAGCCGGGCCCTATGATAGTTTCATCCAGACTGATGCCTCGATCAACCAGGGCAATTCCGGCGGACCGTTGTTCGACATGAACGGCAAGGTCGTCGGCATCAATACCGCCATCGTCGCGCGCGGCGGCGCCTCGCTCGGCATTGGCTTCGCGGTGGCGGCAAACCTTGCGAAGCCGGTGATCGACCAGTTGCGGGAATACGGCGAAACCCGCCGCGGTTGGCTCGGCGTCGGCGTCCAGGACGTGACCGACGATATTGCCGCCAGCCTCGGCCGCAAGACGGCCAACGGTGCGCTGGTGGTCGATATCACCAAGGGCGGGCCATCGGACGGGGTGATCCAACAGGGCGACCTGATCCTGTCGTTCAACGACAAGCCGATCGACAAGATGCGCGACCTGCCGCGGGCCGTGGCGCAGACCGCAATCGGCAAGGCCGTGCATGTGAAAATATTGCGCAAGGGCAAGGAAGAGGTGTTCGACATCACGCTGGGCCGGCTCGAGTCGGGCGAAAAGCAAATCGCCGAGGCGCAGAGCCAGCAAACCCCGACCCTGCCGCCGGATGCACCCGAAGGCCCCATCGGTCCCGCGCCGAGCCTGGCGGACCTTGTCGGCGTGGACATCGCGCCGCTGAGCGATGCCTCGCGCAAGGAATACAGCTTACCAAAGAACGTCAACGGCGTGCTGGTCACCACGG
>JAQGKB010000299.1 GCA_028290345.1 Hyphomicrobiales bacterium
GGGATTTCGATCGGGTACTGGAAGGCCAGGAACAGGCCCGCTGCGGCACGCTCGTCCGGCTCCAATTCGAGCATATTGACGCCATCGAGCAGCACTTCGCCCTCGGTGACCTCATAATCTTCCTTGCCCGCCAGCACATAGCTCAGCGTCGATTTGCCCGAACCATTGCGGCCCATCACGGCATGCACTTCACCCTTGGGCAAAACCAGGTTCACGCCCTTGAGGATTTCACGCTCTTCGATGCGCACGTGCAGATTGCGGATTTCAAGCATTGGGGTGGTCATTAGTCTTCTTCTCCGATGTCGCGCTGGGTGAAGCCGAATAAAAGAATTCCGCTGCCCGCCCTGCGCTGCTTACTTATCGCCGATTGCTTCCGAGACGTTCGATCCAGCTTCCGAGATCGCGGATGCAATCTTTTCAACCTGCATTGCTAAATTCTCGATCGCCCCAAAGGGTGTGGAGGCGCTTCCATTTCCGAGGCGGCCAATAGCCGTTGCCGTATCCTGTTGCGCCTCAGCAAGCTCGAGCAGAGCAAAAGCTATTGCAAACGCACCCTCGCCCTTTTCGGCTTTGCTCAAAAAAAGTGCCTTTGCAGCCATACTTTCCGTCATCCAACGCTCCCCTCAAGGCTGATCGAGATCAGCTTCTGCGTCTCGACCATGAATTCCATCGGCAGGTGTTGCAGCACGTCGCGGACGAAGCCGTTGACGATGAGGGCGACTGCTTCTTCGTCCGAGAGCCCGCGCTGCTGGCAATAGAACATCTGGTCGTCCGAGATCTTGCTCGTCGTCGCCTCGTGCTCGAACTGGGCGGTGGCGTTGCGGCTTTCGATATAGGGCACGGTGTGAGCGCCGCACTTATCACCGATAAGCAGGCTGTCGCACTGGGTGAAATTGCGGGCGTTCTTGGCCTTGGCGTGTGCCGAAACCTGACCGCGATAGGTGTTGTCCGAGAAACCAGCGGCGATGCCCTTCGAGATGATCCGGCTCGAGGTATTCTTGCCCAGATGGATCATCTTGGTGCCGCTATCGACCTGCTGGTGCCCGTTCGAGATGGCGATCGAATAGAACTCGCCGCGCGAGTCGTCGCCGCGCAGGATGCAGCTCGGATACTTCCAGGTGATGGCCGAACCGGTCTCGACCTGCGTCCAGGAAATCTTCGAACGGTCGCCGCGGCAATCGCCGCGCTTAGTGACGAAGTTGTAGATGCCGCCCTTGCCGTCCTTGTCGCCCGGATACCAGTTCTGCACTGTCGAGTACTTGATCTCGGCATCGGCCAGCGCCACCAGCTCAACAACCGCTGCATGCAACTGGTTCTCGTCGCGGGTCGGCGCGGTGCAGCCCTCGAGATAGCTCACATAGGAGCCTTCCTCGGCAATGATCAGCGTGCGCTCGAACTGGCCGGTCTTTTTCTCGTTGATGCGGAAATAGGTCGACAATTCCATCGGGCAACGGACGCCCTTGGGGATGTAGACGAAGGATCCGTCGGTGAAGACCGCGGAGTTCAGCGTCGCATAATAGTTGTCGCTGACCGGCACGACCGAGCCGAGGTACTGCTGCACCAACTCCGCGTGCTCGCGAATGGCTTCGCTGATCGAGCAGAAGATGATGCCCACCTTGGCCAGTTCCTCACGGAACGTGGTTACCACGGAGACGGAATCCATCACGGCATCGACGGCTACGCGCGGCGATTCCTGCACGCCGGCAAGTATGGCGCGTTCCTTCAGCGGCACGCCGAGCTTTTCGTACATTTCGAGCAAGGCCGGATCGACATCGGCGAGCGTCTTTGGCCCCGAGGTGCTTTTTGGCGCCGCATAGAAGTACATGTCCTGGAAGTCGAGCTTGGGGTAATGCACCTTCGCCCACACAGGCTCATCCATGGTCAGCCAGCGCTGGTAAGCCCCCAGTCGCCAGTCCAGCATCCACTGCGGCTCGTTCTTCTTGGCCGAAATAAACCGAACGATGTCCTCGCTCAGGCCCTTGGGTGCCATATCGGATTCGATATCGCTCTCGAAGCCATACTTGTACTTGTCGACGTCGAGCGCCAAAACCTTATCGACGGTTTCCCGATCGATGTTTTCCTTGAGGGTCGGAATGTCGACAGTCATAGCTTTTCTCCTACGTGCCACCGGACCGTCGCAGGAAACCGGTGACTGATAGTCTTGGCCCTCAGGCCGCTTTGCCATGCCGACTGCGATGCCGGCCCAGCACGGATTCGAATCCTTCTAGGAAGGCTTCGACGTCGGCGGCGGTCGAATTCCATCCCAAACTCACTCGCAGTGCACATTCGGATAGCGCCTGCGATACGCCCATCGCCGCCAATACGTGGCTTGGGCCCACCTTGCCGGAGGAACATGCAGATCCAGACGATACGGACAGCCCCAAAAGGTCCAAACCCATCATCGCCACCGAATTCTGCAGCCCCGGCACCGCGAAGTTCAGAACGTTGCCCATGCGTTTCGTAGCGCCGCCAAATACAACGAGGTCGGGAGCCATCGAACGAACACCGGCTTCCGCCATCGCGATCAACCCACTTGCCTTTTCAGCGTCATAGTGGCCTTGGAAGGCCGCCGCCGCTGCACCGAACCCGGCAACCAGTGCTGCGGATTCAGTCCCGCCGCGCCGACCTTGCTCTTGCCCGCCGCCGGGAATGAGCCGGACCGTGTCGGCATGACCTTTGACCAGCAACGCACCAATACCCACCGGTCCGCCGATCTTGTGCGCGCTCATAGCCACCATATCGGGTGCGCGAGATGAAAATTCGAGGTCCAGCTTGCCAAAAGCCTGCACCGCGTCGACAAAAAGATGATGTGGCGTTGGCCCGACCAAGGTTTCTATTTTTGACATCGGCTGGACGACGCCGGTTTCATTGTTCACCGCATGGACGGCGACGAGCAGTCGTTCCCCTGCCCGGTCCGCCGCAGCGATCGCCGCCGAAATATCCTCCGTCTTGATCACGCCGGCAGCGTCGAGCCCGGCAACCGTAACCGGCACGCCTGCCGCTTCAGCGGCCTTGCTGACCGCAGCGTGTTCGCCGGCACTGATGACCACGCGGTCGACTGCGAATGCCTTCACACCGCCAACAATAGCCTGAGTGATCGCCTCGGTAGCCGAACCGGTAAACACAACCTGTCGACGCTCGGCGCCGGCAAGCCTCGCCACCTGGTCGCGGCCGGTCTCAATAATATTGCGCAATGCGCGACCGTGCCCGTGGACGGAAGAGGGATTGCCAACAAGATCGAGCGTACCAATATGAGCGGCGCGTGCTTCGGGCAGAAGCGGAGCCGACGCATTATGGTCGAGATAGACTGCCGTTCTCGTCATCCGAAGGCACCTTTGGCGCGTCTGCGCCGCTTAAATCGTGCTGACCGGACGCCTCTACGCCTGTCGAGCCCGAAACACTTCTTGAAATTCGGCGCTCACTTTCATTACAAGGGGCGCTCAAACGCTGCACCGCAGCCGCAACCACTTGAAGTCCGCGTCGCGGCAAAGCCAGTTTCGAATTGTTCTAAACTGGTTATTTCAGTCTTGTTTTAGGTAGCGGCGGGGCATTCGTCAAGACGTAGCCCAGTCCGCGGCGGGGAAGACTTGTCCTGAGCCGTGTGTCCAAGGGGCCCAAGGAACAACAAATGCCAGAAGTAATTTTCAATGGTCCCGAAGGCCGCATTGAGGGCCGGTACCAGCCGGGCAAGGAACCCAACGCTCCCATAGCGATCGTACTGCATCCGCATCCGGAATTCGGCGGGACGATGAACAATCAGATCGTCTACCACCTGTTCTATATGTTCGCACAACGCGGCTTCTCGGTTCTGCGCTTCAATTCTCGCGGCGTCGGCCGCTCGCAGAGCGTCTTCGACCACGGTATCGGTGAGCTCTCGGATGCTGCGGCGGCGCTGGATTGGCTGCAGACGCTCAATCGGGAAAGCCGGGGCTGCTGGATCGCAGGCTTCTCGTTCGGCGCCTGGATCGGAATGCAGTTGCTGATGCGCCGGCCAGAAGTGGAGGGCTTTATTTCTGTGGCGCCACCGGAAAATCTCTACGATTTTTCGTTCCTCGCGCCCTGCCCGTCTTCCGGCTTGATCATCCATGGCGACAAGGACCGCGTTGCGCCGCCCGCATCGGTGCAGAAGCTCGTCGACAAGCTCAAGACCCAGAAGGGCATCACAATCGAGCAGCAGGTCGTCGAGGGGGCCAACCACTTCTTCGAGAACAAGGTCGAAACGCTCATCGGCAATTGCAGCGAATATCTTGACCGCCGCCGCGCCGAGATCGCCGCCGGCAAGGGGCGGTAAGCTCGGGCGAACCGCCTGCCATGGAGTCATTCCCGCGAAGGCGGGAATCTCTGTTCGGCGAACAACAACAAACGGAGATTCCCGCTTTCGCGGGAATGACTCCGGAGCAAATCCAAGAGTCTGGGACCAGCCTTCGTCATGTCCAAGTTCAAATCCGATTTCCTGCGCGTCCTCGACGAGCGCGGCTTCATCCATCAGATCTCGGACCCTGAGGGGCTGGATGCGCTGGCGCTGAAGGGGCCGATCACCGGATATGTGGGATATGACGCCACGGCGACGAGCATTCACATCGGCAATCTCATCACGGTCACCATGCTCTACTGGATGCAGGAGACCGGCCACCGGCCAATCAGCCTGATGGGCGGCGGCACCTCGATGGTTGGAGATCCTTCGTTCCGCGATGACCAGCGGCAGTTGCTCACGGTCGAGCAGATTGCGACTAACATCGAGAGCATCAAGAAGGTTTACTCACGCATCTTGCGCTATGGCGACGGACCGAGCGACGCCATCATGGTCAACAATGCGGATTGGCTGCTGAAGCTGAACTATGTCGAGTTCCTGCGCGACGTCGGCCGGTTCTTTTCGGTCAACCGCATGCTGAGCTTTGATAGCGTAAAACTCCGGCTCGACCGCGAGCAGTCCCTGAGCTTTCTCGAATTCAACTACATGATCCTGCAGGGCTACGACTTCGTCGAGCTCAATCGCAAATATGGCACGACCCTGCAGATGGGCGGCTCCGACCAGTGGGGCAATATCATCAACGGCGTTGATCTCAGTCATCGCATGGGCGGGCCGCAGCTCTACGCACTGACCACGCCCCTGCTCACGACCGCATCTGGCCAGAAGATGGGCAAGACCGCTTCGGGCGCCGTCTGGCTCAACGACGAGCTCTTTTCGCCCTATGAGTTCTGGCAATATTTCCGGAATACCGAGGACGCCGACGTCGGCAAATTCCTCAAGATCTTCACGCGCCTGCCGCTTTCTGAGATCGCCCGACTCGAGGCGCTGGGCGGGTCCGAGATCAATGACGCCAAGAAGTTGCTCGCCACTGAGGTTACGGCAATCGTGCACGGCCGAGACGCAGCAGAACGCGCGGAAGTGACGGCGCGTGCCACGTTCGAGGCCGGCGCCATCGACTTGTCGCTGCCGTCGGCGGAAATCCGCAAGTCTGAACTGAACTCCGGCATCGGCATCCAGTCTGCGCTTGTCCTCGCCGGCCTTGCTGCCTCGAACGGGGAAGCCCGTCGCCACATCAGTTCCGGCGCCGTGCGGGTGAACGACGCCTTGATTGACGATGAAAAGCTGACGCTGACCGATGCCAGCCTGCTGCCGGAGGGTGTCATCAAGCTATCCGTGGGTAGGAAGCGCCACGCTCTGCTGAAGCCGTTCTAGTGGTCAGTCGCCTGCGCCTCAGCGCGCAGCCGCAACGCTTCCACCTCACTGCCCCGGCCGGGGCAGTTCCTTGGCCCGGTATTCGAACAGCGAGCGGAACGCGCCGGGGACCAGCAGCGAGGCTGGATTGATCTTGAAGTCGGGTTTGTCGAGCGGCCCCTTCACCGCAAACGTCACGCCGATCAGCCCCTCGCCATCGCGCCCGCCCAATAGCGGGCCAAACAGCGGCAACTTCTGGAAGACACTGTTGAGGCCGAAGAGCGGCACGTACGTGCCCGCGAGATCGTATTGGCGCTTGTCGGTATAGATGAAGCCCCGCATCGTGCCACCGACCGTATCGCCGGTCAAAATTCCGTCGGTCACCTGCACGCGATCGGCCCGCCGGATGAAATCGATCTTGCCGCTGCGGAAAGCAAGCTTGTTTTGGTTGGCGATGAGTTCGCGCGAGCCCTGATGGTTGCCGAGAATCTGCGCAACGTTCGCCTCATCGATCAGCGCGAAATCGTGCATCAGGAACTCGCCGGCGGCGACGTTGGAGCTTGTATTCATGTTGAGCACCAAGCTGCCTTCGCCGCCCTCGACCCGTGAATAGACCCCAAGCAGGCGCAGCAAAGTGCCCATGTCGTTAAAGGCCACGGTCAATGCGCGGCCATCGGGGGATGGATTGGTTGTGATCGAGACGGACCTGTTGTCGCCCAACTGGGCCTGCATGTTGGCCTTCTGCAGGTCGCTGCCCTTCAGCGTCATGTCGAGCGAGAGGTTGAAGGCGGTGGTCTTGTAGAACCCGAGCGCCCGCTTCAACTCGATGTTCATGGCGATCGTCTGGTTGAATTGCGTCGCTGCAACGCTGCCGGTCGACCC
>JAQGKB010000338.1 GCA_028290345.1 Hyphomicrobiales bacterium
GGCTATTTCCGAATTCGAGTCAGAGCTTCGGGCCATCGCCAGCAAGATTGAACTTTGGCGCCTGGCCGGAAAGCGTATCCGAGAGTTCATAAAGCTCGCCGACGCCAGGCACGCCGTAGACGAAAGCTTATTGCAACAAGTCGAAGAAACCTCGGGCGAAATCTATCGGGAGATCGCCGCATTCGACCTGATCGTCGCCGATGTCGAAAAGCTCAGCCCTCAGTCTGCCGCCCACTTGAGCGAATTGGGCGATGCGCTTCGTCTCATATTGCTGGAAATTACTGAATTGGGCACGCACCTATACAGTATCCGCTCCCAGGACGTGATGACGGACAACCAATCCGCCTCCCTCTTCAGGGGCTAGGCCGCGTGCAGCCGCTGCATGATCAAGATCCCAGCCTCGGGGTCGCGCGTGAAGCGGTATCGGGTATGCTTGCTGCCCGAGGAGTTGCGACGGTCGCCAATGTCCGGGGAGATCTCGAGCCGGCGGCGGTCCGGGCCAAAATAGGTGCGGGTCTCGAAGTAGGTGTGTTCGGTCCGCAACAGGGACTCGATGCGGTGCGCGAGGATGTCCGCCTTCTCCGGTAGCGATATGACATCATCAAATCCATAGCGGATGTATTTGAGGATGATCTCGTAGTCGCAGTCGTCGATGATCATCACGAACGGCGAAAAGCGCGTATTGTCGTCCGTGCTGCCTCGAACCGCAGCCATGGTCGAAAGTATCTCCTCGTCGGCAACCCGGAAGTGCACAAAGAAGAACCGGACCGGGCAGTTCGCGTCGATCGTGCCCTCGCCGGTCAGCAGGTCGGCACAATTGGTGAATCCGGCGCGTTGCGCCACCCTCCGCAGTTCGGCAATTTGCGTGGGGGTCTTGCCGATCAGATAGGCTTGGCACTTCTGCAGCATTGCAAGACCGCCCCCGCGCAATTTCGAATCACCGCTTTGCGCGCATTTTCGCAGAGTTTGCGGCGTTCGCAAGATCAACGATCCACCGGATCAGGAGCGGGTCGACCATGCTTCCGGGTCTTGATTCCGCCAGCTAAAGCTGCCGGGAGGTTCGGGTGCTCGCGGCTAGCAAGACCTGGCAACTGGGCCAGCAGCGGCGGAACCGATCTACATACAATTCGTTTTCAGAGGCGCTCGGAAGCGCGATTACGCCAGTGCGATGCGCACTCAGAAAGTGAGGAGTATTAGGATGAACAAGAAAGTTTTGCTGGCCTGTGTTGCCGTGGTGTGTCTCGGAGCAGGCCCCGCCTTTGCACAGGAAGCCGGCGCGAACGCCGCCGCCGGCGGCGCAGCAGGTGGCGCCGCCGGCGCAGTGACCGGAGGCCTGATCTTCGGGCCGATCGGAGCGGTGATCGGCGGATTTACCGGCGCGGCAATCGGCGCCCAGGCCGGCGTCAACAGCACCTCGGTTGACTATGTGCGCGTGCACCCGACCGAGCCGGTCGTCATCGATGGCGACATCGCCGAAGGCTATGTGGTGCCCGAAACTGTCACCATCCACACCATCGATGGTGATCCGGACCATGGCTATTTCTACACCAAGGACCGGGTCTGGTTCGTCGATAAATCCAATCGCAAGGTGATCTATTCGCCGGGCACCGTAGTTGCCGGTAAATAGCCACTTCGGCAACGGGCGATCCTTGCGGGTCGCCCGGCCTCCCTACTCCGAACGGCTTCACCACGACAGGAGCATCGCGAGCTACATTGTACGTCTGACCAATGCATCAGGCGGAACCCGGCTACTCCAAACTACCGGTTCGCTAGCGGTCTTACCTCCAAGTCCCTATGCCAATGTGCGAATTGTTTCTTGTAGTTGCCCCGGCCCGGGGCGCAGGCTGAGCTTCACAATGTACGGAAGCTTGAAATGTCTGCTCATCGGCGAATTGTTCTGGCCGTCGCTGTTTTCATCATTGCGATAGTGACCTCGGGATCTGCCAACCCGTCCGCGGATCGCGGCGGCACCCTGGATCTCGCCTGGGGAACGGACGGAAGGCCGCACGCCCCAGTCGGAGTTCCCGGCCCGCTTGCCGCAGAAGGCCTGCCGTACCTTGCCTTGGCCGGCGCTGGCTATCTCTGGCTGCAGCGCCGCGCCCGCCGCAGCAAGCCCATTAACAGTGCGAGCTGAGACCGCCAGCAACCCAATCGAGGCTGGGGATAAAACCGTGCCCATCGAGACCCGCATCATTTCTTACCGCCCGCGCAGAACCATGCCCGTCGCAACGCCCATTTCGCAACGCGGCCACCCGCCATTGCGCTTGTCGCGAGGTGGGTTGTTTGCCGGCTTGGCGACGATCGGCTTCCTTAACGGCGTCAGCGAAAAGATCATGCTCGACTGGGCAAGCCACGGCCCACTTGCCGCCTTCTACGATACTTTCGGCATCAGCCTGATCGTCTGGGTCGCGATGCTGGTGACCCTGATCCTGCTGGCGCGGGACCGCACCCAGCCAATCGGATTGGCCGACGGCATGGTCGGCGTATTGGCAACGCTGGCCTTCCTTGCACCCGTGCCGTCCCTGAGCTGGCTGGGGCTCGACGCACTGGCGATCTACCTCCTCAGATCGTCTGCTGGTTCCCCGGCCGCCACCCGTGCCGCGACCATTCTGCTGGCGATCACCGTCCCGATGTTTTGGGCCCGTCTGGTGATGGCGGCCTTCGGCAGCCTGATCCTGCAGGTGGACGCCACGCTGGTCAGCTGGTTCGTCGGAACCACCAGAAGCGGCAACCTGGTGCCCTTCGCCGACGGTTCGGGTTCGATGTGGGTTGCCCCCGCCTGCTCCGCGTTCGTCAATCTGTCGCTCGCCATCCTCTCGGTGGTGCTGTTCGTGAAGGCGTTCGACCGCTCATGGTCGCCGCGCACGCTTGCTTTCGGTGGACTTGTCTGCCTGTCGGTGATTGCCATCAACGTTGTTCGCATCGGCCTGGTCGGGCTCCACCCCGAGCACTATGAATTGTTCCATGGCCCGGTCGGCTCGACGGTAGCAGGCTGGCTCACGACCGCTGCGATCCTCGGGCTTTGTGCCTATGGAATTGGCCGCCATGCGCCAACTGCCCTCTAGTCTCCTTCTTGCCGGGCTCCTGGTGCTAAGCCTTGGTCTCAAGGTTTCGGCCAACATCGCCTGGACCGGGACCGGCCCCGACGTCAACAGCACCGAGGCCGTGGCCTTCCTCCAAAGCCACGGCTTTTCCGTCGTTGCTCCCGATCCGCTGAACGACCTCTGGGTTTCGGGTTCCAACGACCAATGCTGGATGCAGATCGCCACCGTCTCCGCACTCGGCTGGGAGCGCGACGCCATGTCCGAAAGCGCCCTCGGCGCGCGGCTCTCCTACGTCTATGCCGGCAACATCTATCCCGAGCAGCCGGTCCTTCTAACCGCGCTCAACCACTACTGGCAAAGGCTGCAGAGCTACCTCCGCCAACCCTCCCACCAATACCCCGTGCGCGCCATCATCACCTCGAACGACTGCCCTGCCAACCTTTTGCAGCCCGAGATCCTCGCGAAACTCTCAAGGTGAGAGCGCGTGCTGCTCCCGGGTGCGCCCGGTCCAAGCTGGCGGTAGGCAAGGCGCCGCCGGCCGAGGTACTTCCAGACGCGCTGCCTGGCGATCAGCTCACCTGGAACGAGAAGGGCGGGCCGCTGCCATCGCCGGCCCCCGCGCATCCGGCATCCCCGCAGAGTGGAAAATGAACGTCCATCATTCGATTCTTCGCAAAACGGAGGTGGCATTGTGCTGAAAACGCGGGCCAATCGGTATGCCAATGCAAACCAGGGTCGAACGACACCGCTATGTACAAGCCGACATCGATGCGCCGGTGCGATTATTTGACGCTCGCCGCAAACGCCCTCCAGCCGCCGAAATGCGAGATGTCGGTCGCGCCCCTGAGGCCAGCCGGTTCGGCGAGAAATCCCTTGGCGCTGGTACCGTCTGCAAGGGTTATGGTGCCGATGCCGAGCGGGGGCGGAACCGCGGCGACGAACCTGCCGAACCCTTCCGGGTTCAGCCGCCACACTTCGATCTCAACCGCCACCCCATCGCCATCCGGTGTCCGCAGCAGCCCGGGTTTTGGCACGACCTCATTGGGCAAGGCGAAGAGCCTGTATTCCGGCGTGGTCTTTTCGACCCGGTCGAATGTCGCCCCCAGCGCCAGCAGTTGCCCATTGAGTTGCATGCCGGAGAGGTGCGCCCCGACGACGACGATCTCGATGTCACCGGCCACAGGCTTCCACTGCTCGGCCTCGGTTTGCGGCAGCGGCCAACCGGTGGCGCCGAGCGCCCCGCCGGACGCGGCATGGAGTTCGCTCGCAAGGCTCGCCGCCAGGCCATCCCGTCCAGCGGGGGCTAGCAGGGTGACACTGGCGGGAAGCCCATCGCTGCGCTTGCCCGTCGGCACGGCGATGCCGCACATGTCGAGCAGGTTGACGAAATTGGTGTAGGTGCCGAGCCGCGAATTGAGCGTGATCGGATCCACCTCGACCGCCGCCACGGAATAGTGCATCGGCGCCGTCGGCACGCAGAAGAGGTCAACCGAAGCGATGACCGGTGCGAGCTTCTTCTTCAACGCCTGCAGGGCGTAAAGTCCGTTGAAGGCATCGGCGGCGCTGAGCGATTTTGCCCCGCCGTAAATCTTGCGCGTCACCGGATGGAAGGAGGCTTCGTGCTTGTCGAAGAATTCCTTCACCGCCGCATAGCGCTCGGCGACCCAGGCGCCTTCATAGAGCAAATTGGCGACCTTGTAGAAATCCGCAAACGGGATCTCGACCAGCACGCCGCCGAGTTTTTCGATGTTGCCCAGCGCCGCCTCGTAGGCCGCCTCCATCACCACGTCGCCGAAGAACTGCCGATCGGCCTTGGCGGGCACACCAATTTTCAGCACCGGCGGACGAGTGCCGAAGGCTGCAGTCGATCCCGGCCGCGAATAAGCGTCTGCATCGTCGGGTTTCGCCACTACGGAATAAACCATATAGGCGTCCTCGACGGTGAGCGCGAAGATCGAGACGCAATCGAGCGTGCGGCAGGCCGGCACCACGCCGGTCGCCGACAGCGCCCCGACGGTGGGCTTCAGCCCGACGATATTGTTGAGCCCCGCCGGAATGCGGCCGGAGCCGGCCGTATCGGTGCCGAGCGCAAAGCTGACGATGCCGTGCGCGGTGGCGACCGCCGAGCCGGAACTCGAACCGCCCGGCACCAGAGCCGGATCGACGGCGTTCTTCGGCGGCTGGTAGGGCGAGCGCACGCCGACAAGGCCGGTCGCGAACTGGTCCATATTGGTCTTGCCGACGACGATGGCGCCCGCCGCCTTGAGCAGCGCGACCACCGTGGCGTCGCGCTCGGGCATGAAGGCGTAGTCAGGGCAGGCGGCCGTGGTCGGCATGCCGGCGACGTCGATATTGTCCTTCGCCGCGAACGGAATGCCCCAGAGGGGCTCGTCCGCATCGTAGGCGCCAAGCTCCCGGGCCTGCGCAAGCAACTCATCCTTAGGCGCCAAATGGATGAAAATCCCCGGATCGCCGACCTTGGCAATGCGGGCAAAAATCGTCTCGATCACTTCGGCTGGCGTGAGCCCGGCGGCATAGGCGGCGCGCAGGCTGGCAATGTCGAAGGGGGTATCAATCACGCTTGTGTTCCTGTTCCAGAATCTCGACGGGCAGATCCCACTGGATCAGAACCACGCATCCCATGTCTGTCCACACCGAATGCTCGGTGCCCTTCGGATTGAGGATCACCGTGCCGGTCGCATAGTTGCCCTTTTCATCCGACTGGACGCCGTCGAGGACGACAATGGTTTCGAGGCCCGGGTGCCGATGCCGCGGGATGCGGGCGCCGGGAAGATATTTGAGGATCGCAACCGAAGGCTCGCCCGCCGCCCCCTTCGCCATCCAGTGTACGGTGACCCCATGGCGAAAGGGTTCGAAATCGAGTTCGCGCCAGCCACCGGCGACAAGTCCCGCATAAGTCAGGTCAGGCATTGGCAAGTCCCTGTAACACGGCGTCGGTCGGGGCGGTCCAGCCCACGATGGCGCCCTGCGCGCGGATCATCTTCAGCGTCGCATCCTTGAATTCGGCAAAATAGCTTTCGGTGGCGTCTTCAGCGAGCAGGCATTCGAAGCCACGATCATTGGCTTCGCGCATGCTGGTCTGCACGCAGACTTCCGTCGTCACCCCGGCAAAGACTAGTTGGCGGGTGCCCCATTGCTTGAGGATTTCGCCGAGCGGGGTGGCATAGAACGCGCCCTTGCCTGGCTTTTCGATCACCACTTCGCCATCGATTGGTGCGAGCTCTGGAAGAATCTCCGTGCCCGGTTCGCCCGAAATCAGCACCCGGCCCATCGGCCCCAAATCGCCGATGCGCAGCGTCGGATTGCCGCGATCGCGCTTGGCGGGCGACAGGTCGGAGAGGTCCGGCTTGTGGCATTCCATCGTGTGGATCACCGGCACCCCGGCCGCCCGAAACCCCTCGATCAGACGCTTGACTGTCGGCACGATCCTGGTGACCCGGCTGACGTCATTGCCAAGACTGGCGCCGAACCCACCCGCCTCGGCAAAATCGCGCTGCATGTCGATAACGATCAACGCCGTGCGAGCCGGGGTGAAGCTGAAGTCGAACGGGTTTGCCGCTATCACGCCCATCAGTGGTGCCCCGCCATATGCTCGCCGATCGTCATCACATTGGCCGTGGCGATGGGGGTTTCGTAGACCAGCACCCCGTCGGACATGACGAGGATGCGGTCGGAGAGTTCGAGCAACTCGTCGAGGTCTTCCGACAGCAGCAGCACCGCCGCCCCGGCATTGCGCGCCTTCATTATGCGCGCGCGGATTTCAGCGACGGCCGAGAAATCGAGGCCAAAGCAGGGGTTGGAGCAGATCAGCAGATCGACTTCCCCGGTCAGTTCCCGTGCCAGCACGGCGCGCTGCACATTGCCGCCGGAGAGCGCCGAAATGGGGCTGGCCAGCGAGGCGGTCTTGACCTTGAACGCGCCCACCAGGTGCGCGGCGTATTTCTTGATGCTGCGCCCATCGATCCAGGTAGCGGGCTTGCCGCCCTGGCCGACGTCGAAAGTGCGGAAGGCAAGATTTTCCGCCACCGTCATCTTCGGCGCGCAAGCGTTCTGCAGCGGTTCCTCCGGGATGAAGCGCACATTGTTTTCGCGTGTCTCGCCGCGCGTAGCAGCATAGGGCGCAGCCTTGACGCGGATGTCCCCGGCAGTCTTCTTGCGCTGCCCGGCCAGAACTTCCACGAACTCTTTTTGCCCGTTGCCCGAAATCCCGGCAATGCCGACGATTTCGCCGGAGCGCACGTTCAAATCGGCAATGCGGATGGTCTTGAGGCCGGAGCGGTCTGGGGCGGAGAGCGCCTTGACCGAAAGGATCGGTTTTGCATCAGGCGCCACTGCGAGGCGGCTATCGAGTGCGGCGAGCGGCACGTCGCCGATCATCATGCCCGCCATGTCGCGGGTGGTGAGGTCCTTCACCCGGCCCGAGCCGGCCAGCTTGCCGCGGCGCAGCACCGTTATCTCATCGGCAAAGGCGGTGACCTCGTGGAACTTGTGCGAAATCATCAGCACGGTGATTTCGCCGCGCTGGGTCATGCCGCGCACCAGCCCCAGCACTTCGCTGGCCTCACCCGGCGTCAAAACCGATGTCGGTTCGTCGAGCACCAGGAAATTGCGCCCAAGGTAAAGCTGCTTGACGATTTCGAGCTTCTGCTTTTCGCCCGCCGCGAGCGAGCGCACCGGCACATCGAGCGGCAGCTTGAACGGCATGGTCTCCATGAAGGCAGCAAGCGCCTTGCGCTCCACGGACCAGTCGATGACGCCGGGGACGTGTTCGCGCGAGATGACGAGGTTTTCCGCTCCGGTCAGCGAAGGCACCAGGGTAAAATGCTGGTAGACCATGCCGAGGCCGAGGGCTGAAGCATCGCGCGGACTATCGATTGCCACCTCATGGCCACCGATCACGATCTGTCCGGCGGTGGGGTGATAAAAGCCCATGATGCATTTGACCAGCGTCGACTTGCCGGCGCCGTTCTCGCCCAGCAGCGCATGGAACGAGCCGGCCGGCACCTTGATGGATACGTTGTCGAGCGCGGTGAAGGAGCCGAAGCGCATGGTCATGCCTGCTGCTTCCAGCCCGATGGCGCCGGGTTTTCGGGGTGCCTCGGCGCTGCGCAGTGTCTTGAGGCTGCTGTCGCTGCCTTCGTTGATGCTCATGCGCTGGCTCCTGCGTCCACGATGACGGCAACCGGGCCGCCGCCATCCGGTCCCTGATGCTCGGCGCCGCCCGAGACATAGAGCTCGGCGTGGCCGACGACCCCGGCCAGTGCCCCGGCAACAAAGCCCCGGGCGTGCCGGGTCGAGGCGATATCGGAATCATCGAGCATGGTGTGGCGGTGGCCGCGCAATTGCCCGCTGACGCCGGCATCGGCCTTGGCGAGCAGCGCGACCAGACGCCGGCGTTTTTCGCGCGCCAGCTGACCGCCGCCGGCAAGGCCCAGGCCCGCCAGCGCCTCGCGCACCGGATCGACATCGATCTGGTCGTTCATCACCGTATGGGCGATGCGCAGTGGGCCGCTCCAGCCCGGCGCCTCGCCGAGGATGACGATCTCGTGGTCGATGAGCTCAACGCCGGCCGAGGCGGACGCGCGCGAGGAGTAGAGCGACCAGTCCTTGGCGATGCTGTCATTGCTGAGTTGCGCGCGGTCGACTTCGCCCAGCGCCACGGCAATGCCGAGCGAGGAGGCAGCGCGCGACAGCGACATGGATTTCAGCGGTTCGCGCGTCGCGGTGCCGAGGCCACGGCCTTCGACCTGCGCCACCCGCTCCAGCGTCAGCAGCGGACACTTGATCTGCGCGAAATGCACCGCGGCCGGATCGATGATCCCGGCGTCCTGCATCGCGGCCCGCACCGAGGCGGCGACAAGATCGACCTGCTCGATGCGGCCCAGATGCTCGAAGGGCATGTCCGGCGTGCGCGCCCGGCCGATGGCGAGCGCACCGGGCTCGGGCGCGGCATCGACCTGCCGGCTCTCGAAGATGGTGATGTGCGGCGACAGCCCGCCCTCGGTGCCGCCGGACATCACGATGCACACGGCTTCGGCGTCGGCTTTCGGCAGATGCCGGCCCAGCATGGCTTTCAGCGTGCTGCTGGCAAAGCCGCGGGTGAAATCGTTGACGCAGCCATTGCCCTCGGTCTTGCCGAGGATCGCAACGATGCCGCGCGCATCGATCTGCCCCGCCTCGATCATCGCCTCGAGCGCCGCGATATCGTCCGGTCCGCGGGTGGAGAGGCGGTGGACGTACGCACGTCGGGTCATGCGAGGCCCCGGATCAAATCGGCGGATCTCGAGACCGCGCCGAACACGCCGCCTTGCATCTTGACCATGTGGATGGCGGCGAGGTGGTTGCCGTAATCGGTGGCGCCGCAGCAATCCTCGAGCAGCACGCACTCGAAACCGCGGTCATTGGCTTCGCGCATGGTGGTGTGCACGCAGACGTCAGTGGTGATGCCGGTGAGGACGAGGTTTTCGATGCGCTTCTGGTTGAGGATCAGTTCGAGATCGGTGGCGCAAAAGCTCCCCTTGCCGGGCTTGTCGATAATGGTTTCGCCCGGCAGCGGGGCCAGTTCGTCGATGATGTTCCAGCCCGGCTCGCCACGTACGAGGATGCGCCCGCACGGCCCCGGATCGCCGATCCCGGCATTGATCCGCTGCGAGCGCCAGCGCTTGTTGGCGGGCAGATCCGCAAGGTCCGGCCGGTGACCTTCACGGGTGTGGATGATGTGGTAGCCGCCGGCGCGCATCGCCGCGAGCACCGCCTTGATCGGCTCGATCGGCGCGCGCACCTGGCTCAGATCATAGCCCATGGAATCGACATAGCCGCCCGGACCGCAAAAGTCGGTCTGCATGTCGATGATGACCAGCGCGGTGTTGTCCGGGCGCAAGGCGCCGTTATAGGGCCAGGGATACGGGTCGCTCTCGATAAAGGTTTCCATGTCAAAATCCTACTTGGTGATCGAAAGTTCGCCGGGCGCGCCGGCCAGCTGCCGCGATGGCGAGGCGGTGGCGACCATGATCAGCAGCGTCAGGACGTAGGGCGCGGCGTAGAACAGGTAGTAGCCCTGCGTGACGCCCACCGATTGCAGCGCCGGCCCCAGCGCGCCCGCCCCGCCGAAGAGCAAGGCGGCGGCAAAGCAGCCGATCGGGTTCCAGCGCGCAAAGATCACCAGCGCCACCGCCATCAGGCCTTGGCCGGAGGAAATGCCCTCGGTCCAGCTGCCCGGATAGTAGAGCGATAGGTACGCCCCGCCGATCGCCGCCAACGCCCCGCCGACGGCGGTGGCGAAGAGGCGGACCGTATTGGGATTGAGCCCCATGGCGCGGGCCGCATCTGCGCTGTCGCCGACGACGCGGATGATCAGCCCTACCCTGGTATTGCGGAAGGCCCACCACAGCGCCACGGCCAGCAGCGCGCCGATAATGAACAGCACATTGACGCTCAGCGCCGCCTGCACCTGCGGCACCGACGACCACCAGCCGAAGGGGATGGCGGGCAGATGCGGTGCCGAGGGCTGGATGAACGGTTTTCCGAAGAAGAACGCCAGCCCCATGCCGAATTGCATCAGCGCGATGCCGATCGCGATGTCGTTGACCTTCGGGAACTTGCAGATCCAGCCGTGAAACAGCCCGAAGAGTATCCCCGCGCACGCGGCGGCCAAAATGCCGAGCCAGGGCGAGCCGGTGACCACGGCGGTCGCGTAGCCGGTCATCGCGCCGAAGACCAATGTGCCCTCGAGCCCCAGATTGATGCGGCCGGAGCGCTCGGTGATGGTTTCGCCCAGCGACACGAAAATGAATGGGGTGGAGACGCGGATGGCGCCGCCGAGGATGGCGAGCGGCACGCCCCAGAGCCCGATGGAATCGCTCATTGCCGGTTCCTCAGCCAGAGATCGGGATTGAACAGCTTGAAGCGGCCGTAAAGCGTCTCCGAGAAGAGGATCACGATGAACAGCAGCCCCTGCAGCACCAATACGGTGGCGTCGGGCAAATCCATGCGGCGCTGGATCAGCCCACCCGAGGCATCGATCCCGCCGAGCAGGATCGCGACCGGAATGATGGCCAGCGGATTGTGCCGGGCAAGAAACGCCACGAGGATTCCGGTGTAGCCATAGCCCGCCGCGAGCGAGGCATTGGCGCTGCCCTGCACCGCGCCGACCTCGATCATCCCCGCCAGTCCGGCGAAAGCTCCAGCGAGAGCGGTAAAACCGACGATCAGTTTTCCCACCGCCAGCCCCTGGATCTGCGCGGCGCGGACATTGCCGCCGGCGATGCGGGCAGCAAATCCAAAGGCGGTCTTTTCGATCAAAACCCACGAGACGATGCAGGCGACGATCCCGGCCACCAGCCCCCAATGCACATCCATGCCGGGGATATTGCCGATCATGTAGTCTTTCCCGATGGGATAAGTGGAGGGCTTGTTGAGGCTCGCCGGATCGCGCAGCGGCCCCTCGACGAAATGGTTCATCAGCGCAATGGCGATGTAGGCCATCAGCAGCGACGAGATGGTCTCGTTGACGGCGCGATAGTGTCGCAGCGCCCCGACGATGCCGATCCACAGCCCCCCCGCCGCCATGCCGGCGATCGCCATCGCGCCGATGACCACCACATACGGCGCCCCGAGCAGCGGCACCGCCGCGGCCGCTGCCGCGACGCCGCCAAGCACCACCGCACCCTCGCCACCGATGACCACGAGCCCCAGCCGGGCCGGCAGCGCCACGCAGAGGGCGGTGAGCAGCAACGGCGCCGCACGCTGAAGCGAGTTCTGGATCGAGAACCAGTTCCCGAACCCGCCCTTGACCATCAGGTTGACGAGATCGATCGGCGATTTGCCGAGGAACAGCAGGAACAGCGAAAAGATCGCCATGCCGACGATGAAGGCGCCGAACGGGATGACGACGGCTTCCGAGCGCCGCGCCAAAAGCTCCAGCCACGAGGTGGAGATCGGTGCGACGATGACGACGCCCTGAAGCGCTTCCGGTGTGGTATCGGCCATGCCGCCGTCTCCCGCTGCGCCCTGCTTACGAGGTCGAGCCCACAACGCCCGCGAGCAGATAGTTCATGCTCTCGAGGTCGATGGCGTCTTCCGGGAAGGTCTTGCCGTCGGGCACCACGACCTTGCCTGTATTGTCCTTCATCGGCCCCTTGATGATGGCGAAACCGCCCTTGTTGATCTGGGCGAGCGTGGCTTCGAACTGCTTCTTGCCGGCCTCGGGCACGCCGGGTCCGAGCGGGCTCATCTTGACGAAGCCGTCCGGCAATCCGCCGCGAACGAAATTGCCCAGTGGCTTGTCGGCAATCGTATCGTTGACGAAATCGGTATAGACCTTGCCCCAGTTCCATTCGGCGCCGGTGAGGTATTTGTCGGGAGCCAGCGCGCTCTGGTTGGCGTGGTAGCCGCAGACGAAGGCGCCGCGTCCGGCAGCGGTCTGCACCACGACCTTGGGGCTATCGACATGGCAGGTGATGACATCGGCGCCCTGGTCGACCAGCGCGTTGGTGGCCTCGGCTTCCTTGACCGCCAGGCTCCACTCGCCGGTAAAGATCACCTGAACGGTGATCGAGGGATCGACCGACTGCGCCCCCAGCAGGAACGAGTTGATGTTGAGCAGCACCTGCGGGATCGGTTTTGCGGCAACAAAGCCAAGCTTTTTGGACTTGGTGGCGTGACCGGCGGCTACGCCGTTTAGATATTGCCCCATGCCGATATAGCCGAAATAGGAACCCGTATTCATCGGGTTCTTGTCCTTGTTCCAGAGGCCGCCGCAATGGCGGAACTGAACCTTCGGGTATTTGGCGGCGACGGCCAGCATGTGCGGATCGAAATAGCCGAACGAGGTCGGGAACAGCAGCGACGCCCCGTCGAGGTTGATCATCGACTCCATGGTCTTTTGCACGTCCACCGTCTCTGGGACGTTCTCTTCCTCGACCACCGTGACCCCGGGGAGCTTTTTGATCACCGCCGCGCCTTCGGCGTGGGCCTGGTTGTAGCCGTAATCGTCCTTGGGGCCGACATAGATGAAGCCGACCGTGATCGGCGTCTGCGCGAATGCCTGCCCGAACGGCAGTGCCGAGGCGCCAAGCCCGAGCGCCGCTCCGGCGACCGAGGACTTCAGCAGCTGCCTGCGAGACAACATGAACTTATCCATCATGAAACACCCCTGTTGCGTTACGCCGCCGTTTTACGGCTTGCTAAGGAAGTGTATGCAATCCACATGCCAGATATTTTATCGTGTAGATTCAACAATATAGCGTGACACAGCTGGCCTGACGTCGATGCAGACCGCTTATTGCGTTATCGCAATGCCCAAATCGTGAGCGAAAGTAAGGTCGTGACTAAGCTTTGTTCCGCAGCGAAGGCCGGCTCGTCGCCAGCTGTGGGGCCGGGCCGCGGCCGAGTTCCAAAAATGCCCGCAATTCCTCGAAAAATTAGCTTGGATTGCGGCGGCAATTGCCTCGACCTTGCCAGGATAAAGTGTATGCATGAGTTCGTTCAGGAGTTTTTGTATGGCCACACGCGAACTTGTCCGCGCCGGCACCACCGTCGAGAGCCTGGTGCGTGCCCTCGCCGATGACATTGTCAGTGGACGCTTTGCACCGGGGGTGCGGCTCGACGAGACTTCGCTGGCCATGCGCTATGCCGTGTCGCGTACGCCGGTGCGCGAGGCGCTGGGCCGACTCAGCGCCATGGGGCTGGTCGATCGCCGGCCCAATCGCGGCGCGGTCGTCGCCACCGTCTCCGACGATCGGCTGCATTCCATGTTCGACGCGATGACCGAACTCGAGGCCATTTGCGCCCGGCTCAGCGCCGAACGCATGACCGCCGCCGAACGCCGCCACCTGGATGACATCCACCAGGCCGCGCGCCGGCTCGTGCACGAGGGCGCAGAGGAGGCCTACGCGGTGCATAACACCGAATTCCACACCCGGCTATACGACGGGGCGCATAACCTCCACATCCACGAAGTGGTCAGCATGACCCGCAGCCGCCTCGCCCCCTTCCGCCGCGCCCAATTCCGCATCTCCGGCCGTCTGGCGAAATCCTGGGATGAGCACGATGCCATTGTCACGGCGATCTTGCGTGGGGACGGCGCAGGCGCGGAAAAGGCTGCCCGCGCGCATGTGTCCACCGTAAGCGATGCGAGCAGTGAGTTCGTGCACGGCGCGCAGCGGAGATTTGGCGGCTGAACCCCAAAAGACGGAGGGCGCAGGTCCGCAGTGACCATCAATGCATGGCGAGGCGCAGCGCTGGTATCACCCTCCCTAAGGCCGGCGTCCTATTCGCGTCCTAATACTTAGGACGGCTCGCCGCTCCTAGAAACGACCATTGATCGCATTAAGGAAAATGGTAGCGAGGGGCGGATTTGAACCGCCGACACGCGGATTATGATTCCGCTGCTCTAACCAACTGAGCTACCCCGCCCCAAGAGGGCTTGCCGGGCTGAAAAGCGGGCGGCAAAGCACTGGTAAAGTGCGCCCGCTTAATAGATTTGCCTCCCGGCCCTGTCAAGCAAAACTCCCAAGCGAGCGGCATCGATTTAGGCTGCGCCGGCGAGCTTGCCTTCAAGCGCCTTGGCGGCCCGCAGATCGCCCTCGAACTTTTCGCGCTCGGCCGCGACGTCGCCGCGATCGGTCATGCGCAGCAGGTATGACGGATGAATGGTGACCATCACCCAACTGCCATCCTCGAGCTGCGTCGGCGCCCCGCGGAGGCTCGTGATCGTCGCCGAGGAGCCGAGCAGGCTCTGCACCGCTGTTGCGCCCATCGCTACCGTGACCAGCGGCTTGACGAACGCCCGTTCGAGATCAAGCCAGAAGCGGCAGGCGCGGATTTCGCCGCCGTTCGGCCGCTGGTGCAGGCGCTTCTTGCCGCGAGGCTGGAATTTGAAATGCTTGACCGCATTGGTCACGTAGACCCTGTCGCGGTCGATCCCGGCGGCGGCCAGCGCCTGATCGAACACCTTTCCTGCCGGCCCCACGAACGGCTTGCCCGCAAGATCCTCCTGATCACCCGGCTGCTCGCCGACGAACATCATCGAGGCTTCCGCTGGGCCTTCGCCGAACACCGCCTGCGTGGCGAACTGGTAGAGCGAGCAGCGGGTGCAGCCTTGTACGGCAATCGCCGCTTCGGCCAGGGATTTGATTTCAGGCAACTCGGCCGGCCCGCTGGCCTCGTCGTCGAACGGCAGCATCGGCTGGTTGGACTTTGCTCTGGCCATATCCCGGCTCCCCATTTTGGGAAGCAATGAATTCGGACCAGTCGCGGTTGCAAATCCGACCCAAAGGGCGCCCAACCCCCACGAAATTTTGTCCCGGCACTATGGCAAGCGCCTCCTCGCAGGCGTATCTCTGCCGCGAACGAGCAGGAAGGCCGGATCAGTGGATGACGAATTGCAGAAGCGCGAGCGCGAAAAGGCGCAGCTCCTGAAGCAGCGCATTTTCATCGTGGCGTTTTTTGGCCTGGCGCTGGTGCTCGCCGGCACGGCGATTTTCGGCGGCCTCACCAGCTACCAGAAACTCTATGAAGCCGGACACGGCGATTCGCTGACCGGACCGCCCGCGGCTTCTGCCCCGGCCGCGAAGTAGGCGCTACGCCACCAGCGCGGCCGGAACGGCTTCGGCTATGAACCCGCCGCCCAGTACTTCCGAAGTCTCGCCTTCGTCGGCGTAGAATACGCAGGCCTGCCCCGGCGAGATGCCGTATTCGCCGGCGGTGAGGGTGACGAAGATTTCGCCCGCCTCCGAATAGATCACCGCCTGCTGCGGCGCCCGCGTCGAGCGCACCTTGACCTCGAGCGACGCGCCGTTCCCGGCCGTGAGCGCCGAAAGCGGCCGATCGCCCAGCCAGTTCACATCGCGCAGCCGCACCGTGTGCGTCCGCAACGCCTCGTGCGGCCCGACGATCACCCGGCCAGTCTTGTGCTCCAGTCGCACCACATAGAGCGGCTCGGCCGCGGCAACGCCCAGGCCGCGGCGCTGGCCGATGGTGTAGTTGACAATCCCGTCATGGCTGCCGAGCACGCGGCCATCCATATGCACGATCTCGCCGCGCGCCACCGCTTCGGGGTGCATGCGGGCGATCACGTCGGCGTACTTGCCCTGCGGCACGAAGCAGATGTCCTGGCTGTCGTGCTTTTCGGCGATTTCCAGTCCCATTTCCCGCGCCAGCGCCCGCGTCTCGACCTTGCTGAGCCCGCCCAGTGGGAAGCGCAGGAAATCCAGTTGCTCCTGCGTGGTGGCAAACAAGAAGTAGCTCTGGTCTCGCGAAGCATCGACCGGCCGATAGAGTCGGCGGCGGCCATCTTCCAGCCGCGACTGCACGTAATGCCCGGTGGCCAGCGCATCGGCGCCGAGGTCATTGGCTACGCTCAGCAGGTCGACGAATTTCACGCTCTGGTTGCAGGCGATGCACGGCACCGGCGTCTCGCCCTGTCGGTAGGCATTGGCGAACGGGGTGATCACCGCATCCTTGAAGCGCTGTTCGTAGTCGAGCACGTAGTGCGGCACGCCCAGCGTTGCCGCTACCCGCCGCGCATCGTGGATATCCTGGCCGGCGCAGCACGCGCCCTTGCGGTGCGTGGCTTCGCCATGATCGTAAAGCTGCAGGGTAACGCCGACGACGTCATAGCCCTCGCGGGCGAGCAGGCCGGCAACGACCGAACTATCGACGCCGCCCGACATCGCGACGACGACGCGCGTGTCCTGGGGGCGCTTGGCAATATCAAGCGAATTGAGCATCCATCTCTCCGGTTGGGTTCAAGGTCCAGCGGAAGGCCGGCTTCTAACCGGTTTTGCGCGACCCGGCAATGGTAACGGACCGGCAGTTTTTGCCGATGCGGTGGCGAAAGCTGCCACTTGGCATACCGGGAATGAGCGATACTCCCGCGACTGATTACCGCTAACCTGCTGCCGCCATTCACTATTTCTGTGCGTACCCCAACTTGGCAGAGGCCTTGCATAGAGAGTGCTGGATGACTGCCTCGTTAAGCGGACCGAACACTGTGACGTTTGTCTCACTCAATACCAGCGCGCCCGCCCAGCCCACCGCTGTCGGACCCGGGACCACGCAATCGGCGGCTGCAGCCCCAACGGATGCGACGGCCGCCGGCGGCTTCGGGACCCTGCTCGATCAGGTAGCCGCCGCGCTGCAAGACGCGCTCGGGCTGCCCCAGTCCGGTGTCCCGGCAACAACCGACGCGAAATCCGCCGCTGCCCCCAACACCACGGCACCGGCGACCCAGATCGACGATGTTGCCGCGCAAGTCGCCGCTGCACAGGCAGCCGCCGTTGCCGCGCAAGGGACCGTAGTCCCGGCCAAAGCCCAGCCATTCGTACCCGGCTTGCACTCCGTCGATGGCGGTGCGGTCGCGGCGCCAAATCCCCCTGCGACCGCCATACCCGTCACCGGCACCGATTCGCTCGCCGCCGCCGTTGCGGCACAGGCGGCTGCCGGGACGCAGCAATCCGCCGCCGCTGGCACGCAGACAGCCAGCCCCAATGCGGCTCCGGCCAGCGCCTACCCGCAGGCACCAATTGCCAATGCGCCCGCTACCAATGCGCAAGCACCGGTCATCGACCCGCAGGCCGCCCCTGCCACCGTTGCCGCAAACCCTGTAGCAGGCGACCAGCCAGCCACCACGCCCGCCCCGACGAGCCCCCTCGGCACTCTGTCGCAGTCGCTCGCTGAACTTGAAAAGAACCTGGCCGATCAGAAGCCGGTCGATCCGGCGCTGCTGGACAAGCTCAACAAGGCGCTCGACGCCGTTGCGGGCATGCTTGGCATGCCCGGCCAGACCCCGATCGTCGACCCCGCCAAGCCCGTACCGACCACGACCGCACCGACCACGGCCGGAGCTGCAGTAACCGGTTTGCCTGCGGTGACCGACCCGCAGGCGTTGCTGGCCAGCATTGGGGCGCAGGCCAACGATCTCGCGGGAAAGCTCGCCGGCAAGCAAGCCGATCTCGCAGCCAAACTGCAGGCAGTCGGCCAAAAGCTCGGCTCCCGCGATTTCACCCCCGATGCGCTGACCAAGCTCGGGCTGATCTCCGCGCCGCCGACATCGGCCGAGACGGAGTTTTTGGCAACGCTGAAGACGCAACTGAGCAGCGGGCCGGTCAGCACCAGCAGCGCCAGTGCTGCTTCGGCTCCCGCGCCGTTTATCGCCCCGCAGCTCAAGGTGCCGGAGAATAGCGCGCTGGCGCCAGCGGGTGCCGCAAAGCAGGATCCGGCAACGACGCCGCAAGGCGTCCAGCCGACCACGCCCAGCACCACCCCACCCGCCACTCCAGTGCTCGATGCACACCTGAGTGCCAAGCCCAAGGATACGCCGGCCGTCACCGCGTCCGACAACAAGCCTGCCGCGCCGAAGGCATCCGAGGCGCCAGCCGTCGCCGCCCACGTCGCCGCAGCGACCACGACGCCCAACGATGCCGCGGCGCAAGCCAGCGTCCAGGCCGTACAAGCCAGCGTGCAGGCCGATCCGGCGCTGAGCAAGGCGGTGCCGGCCGCCTATGCCGCGGTGCAGGGCCAGGTCAACCTTCCGCAGATGGCTTATGAGATCATTCGGCATGCCCAGGCGGGGGCCAGCCATTTCCAGATCCGCCTCGACCCGCCCGAACTGGGCCGCATCGACGTGAAAATGCATGTCGACAACAGCGGCACGCTCAACGCCAAGATGACCGTCGACCGCGTTGAAACCCTGGATCTCTTGAAGCGGGACAGCTCGACCCTCGAGCGTGCGTTGTCGCAGGCCGGGCTCGACAGCGGCAGCAAGACCAACCTCGAATTCTCACTGCGGCAAAATCCCTTCGGACGCCAGGACGGTCAGAACCAGGGCAACTCACCCCAGAACTTTGGCCAGGACCCGGCCGCCACCGAGGACGTTGCCGCCATCCCATTAACGACGCTCTATCGCGGCACCACGTCCGCGAGCGGCCTCAATATTTTCGTCTAGGAGAGCACCATGACCACAGCAGTTTCCAGCGCCACCAGCACTGCATCGAGCACGCTTGCGAGCAGCACGGCGAGCATTGCGGGCAACTTCGACACCTTCCTCAGCTTGCTCACCACCCAGTTGAAGAACCAGGACCCGATGTCGCCGATGGACACGAACCAGTTCACCAGCCAGCTGGTGCAGTTCTCCTCGGTCGAACAGCAGCTCCAAACCAATACCTACCTGCAGGGGATGATGCAGGCGAGCCAGAACTCGAACAATTCCAGCGCGGTGAGCTATATGGGCAAGACCGTGACGGCGTCCGGGGTCACCTCCGATCTCACCAACGGCCAGGCAACTTGGAATTTCAATCTGCCAAGCGCTGCCAACGTTGCGGTGACGATCAAGGATAGCACCGGCAGCACCGTCTTTTCGGAAAGTGGCGCCATGCCGCAGGGCGCCGGCGCTTTCAACTGGAACGGCAAGACCAGCGCCGGCGGTACCGCTCCGGATGGGACCTATACGATCAGCATCGCTGCACAGGATAGTAACGGCGGATTCGTTGCCGCGTCGACCCAAACCAGCGGTGTCGTCACCGGCGTCGACCTCTCGGGGGCGACCCCGAAGCTTCTTGTCGGCTCGGCCAGCGTCGCGCTCGGCGACATCACCTCCGTCCGCACGACGCCGACCACACCCGCCTCGTAGGACGGACCATCCCACATTCTTTCGCTCCCCGAACCCTCGATTCGGGGAGTTTTCGTTTTTGCCCCGATTGATTGCTGAAAACCTGAGCAGAACTTAAAATCGTGATCGAAGCTCTTAACCGGTTGTAAGTTTCCCCTTAGCCAAATTTTAAGCGGGGTACGCTACTCTCTCTCAATGGTCAGGTTGAGTATGAGAGTAAAATGACCGTACAGATGCGTCCTCGCGTTAAGTACGTTATCGGACCGGACGGAAGTCCGCTCACGATTGCGGACCTGCCCCCGAAGAATACTCGGAGGTGGGTAATTAGACGAAAAGCAGAAGTTGTGGCTGCCGTTCGCGGTGGCCTGTTGAGCCTTGAAGAGGCCTGCGCTCGCTATACCTTGAGCGTGGACGAATTTCTCAATTGGCAGGCCGCCATCGACAAGCACGGCCTGGCTGGTCTTCGGACGACCTGGATCCAGCACTACCGCGAAGGTTGATAGCCGCCTTTCTCGCCGGTTTGATTTCATGCCCCGCTACCGCGCTTCAAAACGCTGTGGCGGGGCCTGTTATTTCCGGCCCCTGCGGAGGCCCGGATCGCGCCCCGATTCTGCCAAAAATCTTTCCGTTTCGTTAACCGCACCGCGAATGGCTTCGGCAATTTGTGCCGGGCGTTGCAATTTGCAATTGCCGATCAACCGCCGAAAAGGTCAAAATCTCGTTGCTGTCCGGGGCTTTTCTCCTGCGTTTCCGGGGAACTAGCTCGCCGCGACGTCATCGAATATTCACGGCCGCCCGCTCCAAAAGTTAAGACAATGTTTACCATCCACTAGGTAATTTTTGCCTAACGAAGCGGCCCGCTCATGAGACCGCTCGCGAATTGGTCGGGTGTAGGCGTGGACGGCATATTACAGCTTCTCAACCGGCTCGGTTTGGCACGGGTTGCAGCTATGGCCACAGTGGCCGTACTGATGCTGGGCTTCTTCGGGTTTTTGGTACTCAGGGCCTCGAGCCCGCAACTGGCGCCGCTCTATACGGGGCTGTCGCTGGAAGATTCTTCCGCCATCACCAAGCAACTGCAGTCGATGAACATGCCGTTCGAGCTGCGCGGCGACGGCGACACCATCATGATCGCCCGCGACCAGATCACCACGGTGCGGATGAACCTCGCTGGCAGCGGCCTGCCCTCGCATGGCCAGGTCGGCTACGAAATCTTCGACCAGCAGAATACCCTGGGCGCTACGAGCTTTGTGCAGAATATCAACAATGTTCGCGCTCTTGAAGGTGAACTCTCGCGCACCATCACCTCGCTGGCGCGGATCAAGAGCGCCCGCGTGCATTTGGTGCTGCCTGAGCGGCAATTGTTCCAGCGCGACAAGCAGAGCCCGACCGCCTCGATCGTCCTGGCGGTCAGAGGTGAATTGTCGTCCGGCGAAATCCACGCCATCCAGCAGCTCGTCGCATCCGCGGTGGAAGGCCTGACCCCGAGCCGCGTCTCGATCGTCGACGATGCCGGTCAGCTTCTGGCCTCCGGTGGCGGCACCGAAGATGGCAGCGTGATGCAGGGCCAGGTGGACGAACGCACGACCGGCGTCGAAAACCGGCTGCGTACGCGGATCGAAGACATGCTGGCCAATGTCGTTGGAGCCGGACGGGCTCGCGTCCAGGTCAATGCCGAACTCAATCTCGACCGCTCGACCAAGACCTCCGAAACCTTCGACCCCAATGGGCAGGTCGTGCGCTCGACCCAGACCCGCGATCTGCAGAACTCTGCGGTCGGCCCGGGCGATGCGGCCGTCTCCGTCGCCAACCAGTTGCCCGGCGCAACCCCGAGCCCCGGCGGCACGGGCACCAACGAACAGGGCAAGACGACCGAAGAGACAACCAACTACGAGGTCTCCAAGACCACGCAGGTTTCGACGACCGATGCCGGCGGGATCAAGAAGCTCTCGGTCGCAGTGGTGGTCGATGGCCTCTATACCGACGACGGCAAGGGCAACCTGACCTACGCCGCACGCACGCAGGCTGATCTCGACCGCATCAAGGCGCTCGTGCAGTCGGCGGTCGGGTTCGATGCCGCCCGGGGCGACACCATCCAGATCGTCAACATGCAGTTTGCCGAGAAGCCGCAGCAGACCCAGCTCGGCACCGACGGCGCCGGCCTCTTCAATTTCACCCGCGACGACCTGGTCAACGGGGCGCAGATGCTGGTGACGCTGCTGATTTCCCTGGCGCTCATCGTCTTCATCATGCGTCCGCTGCTCCGGCGCGTGCTGACGCCGGAGGCTCCGCCCCTGGCCCTGCCCCCGCCCACCGACATGGCCATGCGCAGCATGGTCCCGGCCGATGCCAGCATGGACATGGTCGCGGAAGGCGAGGAAGGCGGGCCCAACTGGATGAACAACGCCAAGCAACTCGGCGAAGCGCAGATGCAGACCATCAAGACCGTTGGCATCCTGGTCGACGAAAACCCCAAGCAGGCCGCGCTGATCGTGCGCGACTGGCTCAACAACAATGCGGCGTGAGTGATTAGATGTCCGTTCCTCAAGCGATGCCCAAGCAACTCGTCATTGGTAGCGACGCCAACCAGCGCAAGCTAGCCGGCGATGAAAAGGCCGCCGTGCTGCTGCTGGCGCTCGGCCCCGATTTCGGCAAGCCGATTTGGGCCGAACTCGACGAGACCGAAATCCGCACCCTGTCGCGTGCCATGGTCCGGCTCGGCTCCATCACCCAGGAAATGCTCGATGAACTGCTCGTCGAGTTCGTGACCTCGGTTTCGTCCTCCGCAGGCTCGCTGTCGGGCAATTCCGATACCACCGAGCGCCTGCTGCTCTCGTTCCTGCCCGGCGATCGGGTCGCGACGATCATGGAGGAGATCCGCGGGCCGGCCGGCCGCAACATGTGGGAAAAGCTTTCCAACGTGCAGCCGGACGTGCTCGCCAATTATCTCAAGAACGAATACCCGCAGACCATCGCGGTCGTGCTGTCCAAGATCGCCACCGACCATGCGAGCCGAGTGTTGGGCATCCTTCCCAACGAACTGGCGCTGGACGTGGTGCAGCGCATGCTTGGGCTCGACCCGGTGCAGAAGGAGATTCTCGAAAAGATCGAGACCACGCTGCGCACTGAGTTCATGTCGACGCTGACCCACTCCAAGCGCCGCGACAGCCACGAGCAGATGGCCGAAATCTTCAACTCGTTCGATCGCCAGACCGAAGCACGCTTCATCACCTCGCTTGAGGAATCCAACCGCGAGGATGCCGAGCGCATCAAGGCGTTGATGTTCACCTTCGAGGACCTGGTGCGTCTGGATGCCTCGGCGGTGCAGACGCTGCTGCAGAAGATGGACAAGAAGGAACTCGCCCTCGCCCTCAAGGGCGCCAATGACGCCGTCAAGGAACTGTTCTTCAACAACATGTCGGCCCGCGCCGGCAAGCTGCTGAGGGACGATATGGACGCCATGGGCCCCGTGCGCTTGAAGGATGTCGATGACGCGCAGGGACGCGTCGTCGCTGCCGCCAAGGACATGGCGGCGCGCGGTGAAATCATCATCGTCAAGAACAAGTCCAGCGACGAGATGGTGGCCTGACCATGAACGCCCGGCCCGCAAAATTCACCTTTGATCTCGACATGGCCCGCCAGCCGGAACGGTCGAGCCCCCCATCGTCGGAAATCATCGCCGGTGCACTGCTGCAGCAGGCCAGGATGGAAGGCTACGCCGAGGGCTTTGCCGAAGGCGAACGCAGCGCCACCGCTGCTGCCGCGCAGCGCCTCACCAGCGCCGCGGAAGCCGTCTCCGACCACGCCGTGCAAATGGTGGCCGGGCTCGACGATGCGCGCAAGGCGACTCTGCGCGACGCGGTGGAACTAGCCGGCAGCATCGCCCGCAAGCTTGCGGCCAACCTTTTGGCGCGCGAACCGACGGCCGAGCTCGAAGCCCTGCTCACCGAGTGCCTCGCCTCGCTCGACGGCGTGCCGCATCTGGTGATCCGCTGCCACCCTGATCTTGCCGACAAGATTCGCGAGATCGCGATGGCGCGGATTGCGTCGAGCAGCTTTTCCGGCCGCCTTATCGTCATGGGCGACCCCGAGCAGGGCCTGAGCGACGGACGCATCGAATGGGTCGACGGCGGCCTCGTCCGCGACGTCGCCAGCATTACCGCAGAAATTGACAAACGTATCGCGGCCTATCTTGCCGCGCGTGGCGCATCGCGCCCAGAGGAGAACTGATCATGGCCGCTGACGCTCAGGGAACCGGTGTGGCTTTTGAAGAAATGCTGGCGCCGGGCCGCGACGGTGCCCCGCTTGCGGGCGAAAAGAACGCCGCAGATCTCGAGGCCGTGTTCGACGTGCCCGTCCGCATCTCGGTCGTCCTCGGCCGCACCAAGATGCCGGTCGCCAACCTTTTGAAGATGGACATCGGCACCGTCATCGAACTCGACCGCCAGGTCGGCGAGGCCATCGAGATCTATGTGAACGAGCGTCTGGTGGCTCGCGGCGAAATCGTCCTGGTTGAAAACCGCCTCGGCGTCACGATGACCGAAATCATCAAAGCGGCATAGGGAGATCATCATGCGACTCCTCATCATCGGCGCTCTCGAAGGCCAACTCAGCGAGGCCACCAAATTGGCCATGGATGGCGGCGCCAAGGTCGCGCACGCCCCCACGATCGAGATCGCGCTCGCCTCCCTCCGGACCGGCCGCGGCGCCGACCTGCTGCTGGTCGACGTCATGGTCGACATTCCCGGCCTGATCGCCGGGCTCGACGCCGAACGGATCGTTATCCCCGTCGTCGCCTGCGGTACCGAGACCAATGCGGCAGCCGCCGTCAACGCCATCCGGGCCGGCGCCAAGGAATATATCCCGCTGCCGCCCGATGCGGAATTGATCGCCGCGGTGATCGCCGCCGTGGCCCGGGAATCGAGCGACTTCCTGTACCGCGATCCCTCGATGGCGCGGGTCGTGCAGTTTGCCGACCAGATCGCCGGCTCGGACGCCAGCGTCCTGATCACCGGCGAGAGCGGCACCGGCAAGGAAGTGATGGCCAAGTACCTGCACGCCCGGTCGCGCCGCGCCAACCGGCCGTTCATCTCCATCAACTGCGCCGCCATACCGGAGGCGCTGCTCGAGAGCGAACTCTTCGGCCATGAAAAGGGCGCCTTCACCGGCGCCATCGCCCGCCGCATTGGCAAGTTTGAGGAAGCCAATGGCGGCACGCTGCTGCTGGACGAAATCTCGGAAATGGACGTGCGGCTGCAGGCCAAGCTCTTGCGTGCCATCCAGGAACGCCTGATCGATCGCGTCGGCGGCACCAAGCCCGTGCCGGTCGATATCCGCATCGTCGCCACCGCCAACCGCAACCTTACCGAAGCCGTGCGCCTGGGCACATTCCGCGAGGATCTGTGGTTCCGCCTTAACGTGGTGAACCTGAAGCTCCCGCCGCTGCGTGAGCGGCCGGGCGACATCATCGCCCTTTCCGAGCACTTCGTCGAAAAATACGCCGCCTCGAACGGCCTGTCGCGCCGCGTCCTCTCGGCCGAAGCACGCACCCAGTTGCTCAAGGCCCCGTGGCCCGGCAACGTCCGTGAGCTCGAAAATACGCTGCATCGTGCCGTGCTGCTTTCGCCCGGTGAAATCATCGGACCCGACGCCATCTCGATGCCGGACGGAACCGGCCTGACCGACACGGTCAAGGCTCATTCCCTCGCCAGCCAACTCGCCCAGACCGCCGAAACCATGTCCCGTTCGCTGGTCGGGCGCACGGTTTCCGATGTCGAGCGCGAGATGATCCTCGATACGCTCGATCACGTGCTCGGCAACCGCACCCATGCCGCCAATATTCTCGGCATCTCGATCCGCACCCTGCGCAACAAGCTCAACCAATACGCCGACGAGGGAACCTTCATTCCCGCCCCCGGCGAACAACGCAGCACAGCCGCTTAAGAAAGACCGCACACCATGGTTGATATTTCTGCGTCGGGCGGCAACCGCTTTTCCGGCTTCAAGCCTCCGAGCTTCCGGCAAGTCACCGACATTCTGCGCTCGGGCGACATCATCCTCGCCACGGGCGTTTTGGCGATCATCGTCATCCTCATCCTGCCGCTGCCGGCGATGCTGCTCGACCTGCTGCTGGCGCTCTCGATCGTCTTCTCCGTCCTCATCCTGATGACGGGCCTGTTCATTCAGACGCCGCTCGAATTCTCGGCCTTCCCGACGGTGCTGCTGATTTCGGCGATGATCCGGCTGGCGCTGAACCTGGCGTCGACCCGCCTGATCCTCGCCAACGGCCACTCCGGCACCGATGCCGCCGGCCACGTCATCGAAGCGTTCGGCACGCTGATCATGCATGGCAATTTCGTCATCGGCGTCGTGGTCTTCGCCATCCTGATCATCGTCAACTTCGTCGTCATCACCAAGGGTTCTGGCCGTATCGCCGAAGTCGCAGCTCGCTTCAACCTCGATGCCATGCCCGGCAAGCAAATGGCGATCGACGCCGATCTCTCGTCCGGCCTGATCGACGAAGGCGAAGCGCGCAAGCGCCGCAGCAACCTCGAAGCTGAAAGCGCCTTCTTCGGCAACATGGACGGCGCCAGCAAGTTCGTGCGCGGCGACGCCATTGCCGGCCTGCTGATCACCTTCATCAACATCATCGCCGGCATGATCATCGGCATGTTGCAGCAGGGCCTGACCTTCCAGCAGGCCGCGAGCAACTATACCGTCCTGACCGTCGGCTATGGCCTCGTCAGCCAGATTCCGGCGCTGATCGTCTCGACCGCCGCCGGCCTGCTGGTTTCGAAGGCCGGCCTGCGCGGCAGCGCCGACAAGGCCCTCGCCGAACAGTTCACCGGCTATCCCAAGGCGCTGGGCATGTCGGGCGCGGTGATCGGCCTGCTTGCGCTGCTGCCCGGCATGCCATTCATCCCGTTCGCGGCGCTGGCCGGCGGCATGGGCTATCTCGCCTTCACTTCATCAAAGAAGAAGGCCAGCACGGCAGTCGCTGCCGCCGTCGAGGCCACGGCCAAGAAGACCGCCGAAACCGGGCCGCCCTCGGATGAAGCCCCGATCGCCGAAAGCCTCAAGATCGATGAGCTCAAGCTCGAACTCGGCTACGGCCTACTCAGCCTCGTCAAGGAAGACGAGAGCGGCAACGACCGGCTGACCGACCAGATCAAGGCCCTGCGCCGCCAGCTCGCGACCGAACTCGGCCTCGTCATGCCCCCGGTGCGCATCCTCGACAACATGCAGCTCGAACCCAACAACTATACGGTCAAGATCAAGGAGGTCGATGCCGGCCACGGCCAGATCTTTGCCAGTCAGCTGATGGTGATGGACCCGATGGGCAAGGAAATCACCCTGCCCGGCATGCACACCACCGAGCCGACCTTCGGGCTGCCCGCCACCTGGATCGAGCCGGCGTTGCGCGACGAGGCCGAACTGCGCGGCTACTCGATCATCGACCCATCGACAGTGATCTCGACGCACTTGACCGAAGTGCTGAAGGCCAACGTCGCGGACCTCCTGAGCTACGCCAACGTGCAGTCGCTGCTGAACGGGCTCTCCAAGGACCAGCAAAAGCTGCTCGAGGATATCGTGCCCAGCCAGATCTCGGTCTCGGGCATCCAGCGCGTGCTGCAGACCCTGCTCAACGAGCGCATCTCGATCCGCGACCTCCCGACCATTCTCGAAGGCATCGCCGAGATCGCCGGCTCGGGCCGCTCCACCCAGGTCGTCGCCGAGCATGTGCGCTCGCGTCTCGCCCGCCAGCTCTGCGCCGCCAATCTGGGCCCCGACGGCAACCTGCCGCTGCTGACCCTATCGCCGCAATGGGAACGTGATTTTGCCGACGCCATGGTCGGCGAAGGCGAGCACCGCCACCTCGCCATGGCCCCCTCTCGCCTGCAGCAATTCATCGTCGCCGTGCAGAACGGCTTCGAAAATTCGGCACAGATGGGAGAACTGCCGGTGTTGATCACCTCGCCATCCATTCGCCCGCACGTCCGCGCCATCATCGAACGCTTCCGCCCGCAGACCGTGGTGATGAGCCAGAACGAGGTCCACCCCCGCGTCCGCCTGAAGACCATAGGCAGCATCTGACGCCGCAGGCCTTGGGGCGGCGGCACGATTAAACCCGCGACAGTCGGTGCGACCGGAACGGCCGCGCCGATGGCGCATTGTGGATCGCCACGCCCTCGGGGTCCGACATGAAACTCTTCCGCTGCGACAATTGCGGGCAAACGCTTTATTTCGAGAATATCGCCTGCGAGCGTTGCGGGTTTCGCCAGGGCTATCTCCCCGGCGAAAACACCATGGTCGCGCTGCGGCCCGAGTGCGAGTCTTGGAGTTCCGCCACCCACCCCGGCATGAGTTTTATCTTCTGCGCCAATGCGCAGCATGGCGCCTGCAACTGGCTGGTGGCCGTCGGGCCGGACGAGGAAACCTTCTGCCGCGCCTGCCGGCACAACGAAACCATTCCCAGCCTCGATGACCCGATCTACCTCGCGCAGTGGCGGACTATCGAGCGTGCCAAGAAGCGCCTGTTCTATTCGCTGCTGCAGTTCCGCCTGCCGCTGAAAACCCGCGCCGAGGACCCGCGCCACGGCCTCGGTTTCCGCTTCCTCGCCGACGCGCCAGTAGCGCCGCACGTCATGACCGGGCACGACGGCGGCATCATCACCATCGCCCTGCTCGAAGCCGATGACGCC
>JAQGKB010000361.1 GCA_028290345.1 Hyphomicrobiales bacterium
GCGCTTGGCACTGTCGGCCCCGATCATTCCCAGGATGAACGCCGCTATCGTCGGCAGTATCGGAATGACGAAGCCGAGCAGCAGGCAGCCGATGCCGATCCAGCCGAGCAGCACAGAATTGCTCGCCTGCGGCAGCGAGAGCAGGCGCGACGATCGCGCCACCGGATAGACCTGCCGCGCGCGCTCGTCCGAGGCCAGGAAATCCACCCCCATGCCGGCTGCCGGCGGGCTGTCGCCGCGCCATTCAGTGACCGGGAACTCATAGCGATTGCCGTCGTCGCCGAGGATCAGGCCGCCCTTCTGCGTATCAACCTCTAGAACCTGGCCTTGCATGCCTTTGCCTCGGAAAACCCGATGCCGTCACAGTTTCGGTTTTGCAGCCTCATACGCCGCCTGCAGTTCCGCCGTAAGCGCGTCCGCTTCCGCCTGACGCCCGTGCCAGGCCGCCGGCGTATTCTGGAGCATTTCGATGCGCCAGCGGCCCTCGTGGCACGCCGCGATCAGAGTCTGCACCGCATTGGTAGCGGGATTGATGACGTCCGTGCCCGGTGGCACCATGCCGAGCACGGCGCGCAGCAGCGCCGCATCCAGCGCCAATTGCCGGATTTCGCGCACGATCGGCACATAAGCGGCGACGCGGTGATTGGCGAACACCAAAGCTAGGTGGGCCGCGATGGCCGCCCGCCCGTTCTGCTGCGTGCCGTCGAACCCCACGATATGCCCGTTCGCGGCAAAATCCTGCGTCATTGCCGCCGCGTCGGCCTTGTTCCAGCCAGCGATCATCCTGTTGTAAAGCCCCCGGATATCCTCGCGATCAAACGCCATCTTCGTCCCCCTAGTCGACCTGCGCACCCTCGAACTGGTCGCGCACGAAGGCCCCGATCTCTTCGATCGCCTGCGCCGCTTCGGGCACGTCCGGCGTGGCGGTATGGAAAACATGCCACAGCCCGGGGAAAATCTTGCAGGTCACTGCGACGCCGGCGGCACTGGCCCGCTCGGCAAACATCCGGCTGTCATCGACCATCACCTCGTCGCCCCCTGCATGGATCAGCATCGGCGGCAGGCCGCTGAGATCAGCGAACAGCGGCGAGGCCATCGGATCGGCCAGATCGCGATGCGCCGCATACCATCCAGCCGCCTCAAGCAGGTTTTCGCGGGTGATGATCGGGTCAAGCTCACGAAGCGTCTCGTAGCTCTCTCCCGAGCAACTCAAATCCGTCCATGGCGCCATCAGTACGGCGGCCCTGGGCATGGAGCCGCCCGCCTCGCGCAGCGCCAAAAGCATTGAAAGCACCAGCCCGCCGCCGGCGGAATCGCCGCCGACGATGATGTCGCCCGCACGTCGCCCCTCGCTCAACAGCCACCCATAGGCCAGCAGCGCATCCTTGATGCCAGCCGGAAACGGGTGTTCCGGCGCCAGCCGGTAATCGGGCACCAGCACCCGCATGTTCGTCGCCTGGCTGAGATGCGCCGCAAGCTTGCGATGCGTCTTGGGCGAGCCCGCATTGTACCCCCCGCCGTGCAGCAGCAGGAACACGCGTTCTTCGTCCACACCGGGCGTTTCCATCCATTCCGATGCGATGCCGCCGGCGATCACCGTCGAAAAATGCGCGCCCTCCGGCAACCGGTCCAGCAGGGCCTCCGCATCCCAGTTGCGGCGCCGCTCCGCCAAGGGCGGCTCCTTCGCCGGCCGTTCAGCAAATCGCCGCTCGAGTTCGCGCTTAGCCTCCGCACTCAACATTTTGGTCCCTTTTCCACCCGTTGTTACCGCCATTGTGCCGTTACGATGATGGCGGCGCAACGGCGAACGCCGCCAGCCCTTGTGCTAGCCCCCAAATGCGGTAAGCGTCTGCCACCATTGACCGGAGCCTGCGATGCAGCGCCAGGATGTTTCGCTGAACCCGCAAGCCCTCCCCGCTTCCTCGACGGCCGGTGCTTCGCTCCTGCCGATGCAGATCGCCGTCGCCTGCTTCGTTGCGCTCAAGCTGCTGATCGATGCGCGCCTGCCCCCGATCGGCGATGAAGCCTATTATTGGCTGTGGGGGCAAAAACTCGCACTATCCTATCTCGATCACCCGCCGCTCCACGCCTGGCTGCTGCGCATCGTGCAGATGCTGTTCGGCTGGAACCTCTTCAGCCTACGCTTCCTCACCTGGCTGAGTTTTGCCGGCACCGTGGCCATCTTCTGGGCCTGGGCCAAGCGCTTCGCTCCCGACGATCCCCGCCAATGGTTCTGGTGCGCCCTGACGCTCTATCTGGCCTCGCCCCTCTTCCTGGTGATGAGCTCGATCTCATTCCACGATCACCTGATGCTTGTCCTCTGCCTCGCCTCGGCGCACTTTTTCCTGCGCTTCGCCGAGCAGTGGGAGGCCGGCGAGCGGCGCTTTGCCGATCTCTATATCTCGGCCGCGTTGCTCGGCCTTGCCGTCCTTACCAAATACAACGCCGTCTTCCTCGGCCTCGGCTATCTGGCGTTTTTCGTGCTGCGGCCATCGTTCCGGCCGCTGCTGGCCAAACCGCAGGTCTATGTCGCCGCTGCGATCAGCATCGCGATCCAAGCCCCGGTATTCTACTGGAACCTCACGGATGGGCTGGCCTCGTACCGGTTCCACCTCGTCGATCGCTGGAACGGCCCACCCGAGCTCAATCTGCGGCAGTTGATCATCATCCTGCTGGTCAACGTGCTGCTGCTCTCGCCTTTCCTGCTCGGTCCGATCGCCAGCCTGTTCAAACGCCGGGTCGGCGAAGGCTTCGAGACCATGGCCCGCCTGCTTGCGGTAAGCGTTTTCGTTATCTCGACCGGCTTCATGTTGACACTGGCGCTGTTCGTCGAAATCTATTTCTACTGGAACATTGTCGCCTACGTCGTCGCTATGCCGCTCCTGGTGCAACCACTGGGCAAATCCTGGCAGTTCTGGGGGCATGTGGCGTTCGGCGCGCTGGTTTCGGCGCTGTTCGCCTTCAACTTCCTCGTCATCCCTATCGCAAGCTTCTTCGGCGCCGACGATTGGGGCTCTACCTCCAACTATGGCTGGGAAGAGGTCAGCGCGGCGGTGAGCGCCGCAGAGGCAAAGGCGCCCCATAGCTTCCTCGTTGCCACCCGATACACCACCGCCGCCCAACTCGGTTTCGCGCTGCACGATCCCGAGGTCACCGCCCTCGCCGAGCGCCACGACCAATTCGACTACTGGTTCGATCCGGCGGCGCACGAGGGCCAGGACGCGATCATCCTCG
>JAQGKB010000031.1 GCA_028290345.1 Hyphomicrobiales bacterium
GCGAGGGCGCCCACAATCCTCAGGCGAAACGTCTATGGGTGGTTCGTTCGCGAAAGCAGGGGAATGTACGGGTTGACGCAACTCGGCCGGTCAGCGGTCGAGCCTGAAGGGGAGGGTGCGAACTGTCACCAAAGCGCCCCTCTCGGGCGGACGGACTGAGGCGGACCCTAAAGTGCGGCGATATTCCCCGCTCCCGATCTCCATTGGAGCTATACGAGGCTTGCGTATGCTTGAGCATGGTGCTCCCGGGGACCGCTTTGGCGCAGCGCGGACCTTCACGAGTGATCGCTTGTGGGCCCAAGCGAACTTTCATTTGGCGGCCGGCAGCTTCGCGCCGCAGATCGCTCGTTCAGGACAACGCGACCGAAGCCCGAAAGCTGCCATTCGTCTGCGCTGGGAGGGATGATCTATCTGGGGCGGCCTGGCTTCCGGCCCTCGCTATGCCAAAGCCGAAATACGGATAGACACCGTTGAGACGCTGCCAACAGGTCGGTATCAGTTTAGAAGAAATCACTGACCCGCAGCTTTAGCCCTTTCATCGATCAGGTACTCGCTCAGGAAGGCTACGACGTATCGTGGACGCCGCACCCCGCCAAGGTTGACGTCCGCTTGCAGTTCGTCAACGACACACCGCTGCAGTTCCGCGATGGCCTCGCCTGGGAAGCGGCGGCCGTGGCCCAGCACACCGCCGACGGCCTCCTCGACTCTCCGCTTCACCCGCTCAATTTCGCCATCGAAACTCTGGAGACGATCGATGAAGTGCGCCGGCAGGTTGGTACGCTAGATAGTCCAGGCAGCGATGCAGCCAGGTAGCAGTTCCTGGCGGTCGAGGCGTCGCTGTTTCCGATCAGGTCATCAATTCACCTGTTGTCGGCTCGTCGCGACGCGTTCCGCCATTGGTCGCCGAGCGAGGCGCCGGTGAGCAGCAGGCAGAAGCCGAGTGCGAGGGGCGAGAAGAACGCTTCCTCCTGGAGCACCGCGTTGGCGGAGATGGTGACGACGATCACGAAGATGAAGAGAAAGTCGTGGTCTCCAGTGGCGATGAGGCGCCGCCGCGCGTGGCGCGCGAGCGCCGCAAGGAAGCCAAGGAAGACGAAGCTGCCAACGCCCATCTGGTAGAGCATCACGCCCACCGCGCTCTCGACCGGCACCGATGTCGCGCCGGTTGCCTGTGCCCGATCCCAATTGAGGTTGAAGCTCGTGCTCGAGAGATTGCCACCAAACCCGAGTCCCTGGCCGAGCGGATCACCGAGAAAATCGCGCACGCCGGCCAACAGCCCAAGCACGTGGTAGTCGCCATGGGTCGAGCCATAGACGATGGCGCCGCCCACCCAGGCGAGCGCGATCGCCATCACCGACGCGGTTGTCAGCCGCGCCCCGAAAAGCGGAAAGACCATCCGGACGAACAACGCCAGCAGCAGCATGATCATTGCCCCCTTCGAGCCGATGACCAGCAGCAGCGGCAACGCCGCGACCGGCAGCACCCAGCGACCCTTGAACAGCAGCCAGACTGAAATGACGCTCAGCGCATAGGCAAAGCTGATCGAATGGAAGTTTGGCCCGCCGATGCGGAACACGGCCGGAAAAATGTCACCGAAAAGCGGGGTGTTGAAGAAGGTGGTGGTCATCACGTCTTGCAGGTTGCGCAACACGAACCCGGTTTCCTGCAGGGTCTTTTCCCACACCCCGGTCTCGATCTGCCGCGTGATGTCGCGCTCGATGTAGAGGTCACCATGGAACAGGCCCAAAAAGTCCATGGTGAAGGTCAATTCGAGGTAGCCATAGATGACGGCGCCGGTGCCCAGCCAGGACAGGCTCTTCCTCAGGTCGATCCGATAAAGCGTTGCGGCGACCAGGGCGATATGGAAACACGCAAGGGGCGTGATCGTGTTGCGGAAATAGACGATCGCGTCCTTGGGGTCGCCCCGCACGGCCCCAAGCGCCAGATAGAAACAGACGATCGCGCTCAACGCCATGCCCCAGAGCAGCCAGGGTCTCAGTTGCGGGATGGCGCGTACGCGGCGCTGGAACGATGCCGCAAGGAACGCGCCATAAGCCGCCATCAGGACCACGAAATTGGCGCCGCGGAGCGCATCGAAGGTGTTGTTGTCGCCGACATAGGGCGTGAACCAGGCGACCATCATGTTCTGGTAGAGAAACGAGGTGACGATCACGATCGGGATGCTGGTCGGCAGCACGATCGACACGGCGAGCGTCAGAGCAAACGTTGCGACCACGCCGAAGGCGGTCGAGACGGCAAAGCTCGAGACCGCGAGCCCTACGACGAACAGGGCCGTAACGACATGCAACGCAGCCTCCCGCCAGGACTGCGGGAAAGCCCGCCTGCCGGAGAGGTCGCCAGGGTAGGCCGTGGTCCCCATGCTCATGAACTGCCCCTCATGTTTTCACCAGGGCATCGATCGTCGCAGCATCGAAGCCGTCCGTGCGGCGGCGGTCCTTGATGAACCCGAACCCTTGATCGGCTTCCCAGTACGTCCACCCGATGCCGTTGGCCTCGGCAGCCGTGCGAACCGAGCGCACCCAGGATGCACGGCTGGTCGGATCGACGCAGAAATTGAGCACGCCGAACTCGTTGAGCATCACGCGTGAGCCGGTCTTCGCGGCCCACTGGGCCAGGCCGGCGAAATCGGCCGCGATGCGTGCCGCTGTCCATGCGCCCTTGAATTCACCATCGAGGAAATCGAGCGCTTCCTGGTCACCAGCATTGCGGAATTTATCGGCGAGGGCTTCGATCGCGGGAGCGTTCCTGGTCGCCGGGAACGGCAGATTGGCAATACGGGCGAGCGGGGACCGGTCCCAATTCTCGCACTGATGCGTAAAGCCCATCGGGGTATAGTAGTGGACCGCGACAATCGCGTTGCGATCGGGCAGGGCGGGGGTGTCGAAAACCTCCCAGATGCCTTGGTAACGCGACGGTCCCCAAACCAGCGTGTGCTGCGGGCACTTGTCCCTGACTATCGCCGCCAACCGGTCGCGCAGCTCGACCCAGTGCGGCCGCTCCATCGGGGGCTCGTTCAGCAATTCGGGAAAGACCGACTGCGTCGGCCATCGCGCGACCACGGACCCCAGATTTTTCCACGCGGCCACGGCAATTCTTAAGGCGCCCTGCAGGTCTTCTCCAAATGCCGCGACCAAGTGGCCGGAAGGATGCATGTCCACGTTGACCCGGAACCCAGCCGTCAGGCACGCGGAAATCGCCGTGTCGACACGCCGCAGCAGGTCCCTTCTCGCCGAAGCATCATCCGCGCCGATCAGGCCGGGATCGACGGGCAGGCGGATGGTTTCGAAACCAAGGCGATGCAGCTTTTCGAGCACCCCCTGCGACATGGCTGTCCCGTCCTCGCGATCAACCCAGCCCGGCAGGTTGAAGCCGCGTGAGGGAACATCGCCACCGCCGAGCGAAGGGGCGGCCGCTGCCGCACCGCCAAACCTGCCCGCAATCAAGGCGAGGAGCGGCAGGGCGATGGCGACGCGCCGCGATATCACGGTCGATGGTAACCGGGGCGGACCGGACATGGCCCGTCAGCCGCGTGACAGCGCCGTCTCGCGCTGCTTGCCGGTGTTCGAGACCACCAGTTTGGGCCGGACGGCTTGCGAGGGCGGGATCGCGGCGCATTCGATGACCATGACGGCCTTCGGTGCGAGGGCGTCATCTGCAAATGGTCGGGTGTCACCGGAAAACTCCTGCCCAGCACCCAGCGCGATGATTTCCAGATCGGACATGGCGGAGAGATCGGTTGTTAACACCGGACTGGTCAGGTGCGAGCCGACCAGCAGCAGGAAGTCGGCCGTCACATCCTTGTCGATGAGGAGTGGGCGGATCGCGTTGTCGGCCCATCCCGGCCCCATCGACGCCCGATTCACGCCGAGCACCATCGTGCGAAGCCCGTTGGATGGATCCGTGAAGGAAACTGCTCCGCGTTCGCCGGAAAGCAAGAGCAAGGGCGGCGGACTGTCTGACCACCCGACGATTTCCACCATCAGCACGCTGCGCCGCATCTGCTGTAGGCCGATGCCCAGCACGCTTGCTGCAAGCGAAGTCTCGATCCCGTCGGCCGGCGAAGTGACCAGCAGAATCTGCGGTCCGTCGTGCGGGCTCAATTGGTCCAAGACCTGCCCGATCAACTGCCGAATGTCGCGTGCAAGTGGCGCTTCCGGGTCACGACAGATCTCCAGCCGGGCGGCCTTGATCGCGGCGCGCGAGTTGTTGCCGGGAACCTGCGGAAAGTTGATGCTGCCGAGGCTGATCGGGCCGGCTTTCCGGCCGCGAGAGGACCGGGACTGGCCGTCGCCCTCTGGCGTCGGATTCTGCGGCTGCGGCGATCGCCCCGGCTTGCGCCGCGGCGCACCCAAACCGAGCGCGAGCGCAACGCCGGCAGCAAGACCCAGGAAGCCGCCAACGGGTAGCAGCAGCGCCGGCTTGGGCCAGGTCGGCTGGACCGGGGGCGTGGCGCCGCTGATCACCCGCACCTGTGACATCTGCATGCCCTGCAATTGCGAGGTTTCGGCCGAGCGCTTGAGGAAATCGTCGAGCACCGCCCGGGCGGCATCGGAATTGCGCTGCAATTGGCGCAATTCCACCTGTGCCAGGTCCGACTGGTTCGATTTCTGCCGGAGTGTATCGAGATTGGCCTGGAGGTTGGCGACATTTCCGGTAGCGAGATCGCGCGTGCCCTTTAATTCCTGGATGATGCGCTCTGCCTCCCGGGCCATCAGCCCCTCGAGCTTTGCGATCTCGGCCCGCGAGCTCATGATCGTCGGATGCCGCGGCCCATACACGGCCTCGATATTGGCGAGCGCTGCGGTTTTCTGGTTGTAGTTTTCGCGCAGGGCATCGGTAACCGCCGAGGTCACGAGCGCTGACAGCTTCATCAACCCCTGCGGCGTCGTGCCTGCCGCGACGGCTTGATCGTACTTGCCCTGCGCCTGGTTGGCCTGGTCTTGGGCGGAAATGAGCTGGGTACTCAACTGATCGATCTGGGACTGCAGCGTGCCGCCCGTCGTTGCATCGAAGATGTTATGTTGCGCCTTGAAATCCTGGATCGCCCGTTCGGCGTCGCTGACCGCGCTCTGCAACACTCCGATCTTGCCGGAGAGCATGGTATTGACCTGGGTGTTGGCGTTGGCGTTCTGCCCCTGCAGACTGGCCTCATAGCGTTCGACGATCGCATTCACGATCTTGGCCGCGTTGTTCGGGTCGAGCGACTTGAAGCTGATGTCGATCACGTAGGTGAGCCCCTCGCGCTGCACCGAAACTCGGTTCCGATACTGATCGAAGACCATGTCGCGGGTGAGCGGCGTGGCCGCCTTCACGTGGGAAAGGAGACGGGCAACAAGGCCGGGATCGGAGAATTCCGGTTCGTTCTGCAGGTTCATCTGGTCGAACACGGCGCCAAGGAGATTGCGGGACTCGATGATCGAGACTTGGCTCGCGATCGCGGCACTGTCCGCGCCAATGCCCGGCATGACGCTATCGATGGTGGTGGCACGGGTATCGCGTGGATCGATGATGATCGAGGCATCCGCCGTGTAGATTGGCTTGGTCAGTTGGACATAAAGGACGGTGGCGAGGAGTGCCGAGAGGGTGGCGACAAGGATCAGCAGCTTGCGCTGCCAGAGCGTGCGCAGCAGGCCGACGACGTCGACGAGCGGCGGCGGATTGAGATCGTTCAGATCGATACGGTTCATCAATAACACCTGCCAGCGGGACCAAAACTTGCTTGTTGTCCCGGCAAGGGTATCGACGTGCGACCGCCAATCCAACGTTAGCCGATTGTTAAGGTTACCCGCGCGGCCGAATTCTCCAGGCGGAACGCCGGATTTTCATTGAGTTAGGCGCGGCCGGTAACCATTGGCAGCGTCGGAGGTGGATCGGCCGGGGCGTTTGCACCATAAACGGCGAGTCCCAGACGCGGCAGTACTGGCTGGGCCGGATGTCCAATAGTGCACTCAAATCTTTACGGACGCGCAGTGAGCCACCCAGATAGCATTCCTCAGCCCGCCGCCGATTCCACGCTCGGGCTGCGCGTGTCGGTCAAAGGGCTGGCGAGAAGCGGGGCCATTG
>JAQGKB010000041.1 GCA_028290345.1 Hyphomicrobiales bacterium
TCGCTTGAGACCGTTCCAGTTAACATTTTTGTTTACCCCTAATGTAAAAGATGCATCACGTTGGACGTATCAATTATCGAATAGAGCTCAGCATTGCTGTCTTAGTATTCGATACGATAAAGCTTTCTGCTCGATGACATAATCACCGAATGACGCGCTTAACTGTTTGAGTTGTTTTTTGGCGGTTACTTATGACGCTGTAGTCACATTTATTATTTGCGGAGAAGAAGTCATTAACAATTGTTAAACGCTGCATATTCTACTTATTTAGGCGGTTGCTACGCCCTCAAAGCGGATGACTCGGAAGGTGCAGAATCGCGAACGTCACCGGTCGATTCGCCGTCGAACGCAGCGCTGTCGATGGCGTTGCCGTCGCGATACGTTCTCAGATAATCGGGATTGAAATCGGCCAACTTGGCGAGGCGGAAGCAATCGTTGATCAGCACGCTGCCTTTTCGGAATGTCACGAGTCCCAACAATCTGAGGTCGCGCAGCGTTCGGTTGAAATGGATCGCTGTCATTCCCAATGCATCTGCGAGATCCGCCTGGGTGAGAGGACAATCGAATTCGACCGCCACACCCTCCGTTCCTGGATTCGTGCGTTCCGCCAATTCCAGGAAAAAGTGGGCAGTTCTCGCCGCCGCGCCTCGGTGGCCCAGATTGACGAGATGCTCAACGTGAATCGCGTTTAGGCGAGCCGAGGCGGCGGCAAGATAGCGCGCAATCTCGGGCCGTTGCTCGAAGACGGAGATCAGTCTCTGCTGCGGGAATTCGAGGATGACTACTCGATCGATCGCCTGCAGGGTCACGCGGCTGAAGCCGGCAACGGTGGAGACCACCAGCAAATCGCCCTTTAGGTGAACGTCGATGATTTGCCGCGACCCATCTCGCAATTGCGTGGCGCTGGCCACCCATCCCGACTTGACCAGCCGCACACAGGCCGAAGTTTCGCCCTCATCCAGGATGATCGCGCCGGCCGAATAGGCGCGTAGGCGCGCTCCCAACGATTCAGCCAAAGCCATTATGGCCGCGGCGCCCGTCGAATGCCTATCGAGGTGAAGGATGCGGAAGAGTTCAGGGGTCAATGTTATCATGGCATCGCTGTCTGTTACGGGTTCGTGGTGATCGCCAATTCGGCCACCATCAAGTCCCCACAAACAAACTGGCGCGCAGAACAGGCGATCTGCCGGTTGTTCCCCCTCGGAACATTAAAACATTACCCGACTGAACCCTTCAGACCACCGTTCTTGATTCGCGGTGGATTAACATTCGACCACGCACTCAGGATGTCTTGCACTTATAAATAAAAGTGGAGCCCCGATAGAGTTAAACTATGATGGTAATGCAAACGAAGCAAGTTACAAGGTAGGTATGTTGAACCTAAAATACTGTATTAATGTATTTATGACTCTACGCCTATGGAGCTAACCAGGTAACGCTCATTAATGGAAAGTATTAGCTAGCGCATATTGATCTATGTTAGTCCGCATGGCCAAGCGCACTTCCATGCCAAGGGTTCTTGAGGTGCCGTGTCGGCCTTCGCCCACTAGAAAATGGGCCTTTAAGCCCTTTGTGGGTGGGTTCTCGTCCCAATTGCAGTGTTCCTTCCAAGTCCAGAAGCCATAACCTCTCGATAGTTCACAATTCGGCAACTGCAGAACGGCGCCGAACAATATCGAGTGAGAGTATGCAACGGGTCCGCCGAGCCTTCATCATGGCCACATTGGGACAATATCTCAGTTTGGTCGTCAGCTTCGCAATGATAGCGATCGTATCGCGCCTGCTGACCCCGGCCGAGGTCGGCCTTGCCGTAATCGGCATGGGAATGACGACCATCGTCTTTTCCCTCCGGGAATTCGCCACCTCCGATTTCTTGATCCAGTTGGAAACCGTCGAACGCGTGGACTCGCGAACGGCCTTTTCGGTCGTTTTCGTATTGAGCCTGCTGCTCGGGGCAGGGCTCTTCCTCGCCTCGCCATGGGTCGCCATGTTTTACGGGGACGGCAGCATCAGGGCATTCCTGGAACTGACAATCCTGGCCTCGCTTGTCGAAGCCATCGGCCTTCCCACTTTTGCTTTGCTCCGCCGCGACATGGCGTTTGGCACGATCACCTGGGTACGGACACTGGGCGGCGTCGTTCTCGCGGCCGCGACGATCGCCTTTGCGGCCCTTGGCTACGGCTATTTGAGTTTTGCTATCGGATCGCTCATCGGCGGGGCCGCAACAGTCACGCTGGTTCTGGCCGCTCGGCCGGCGTTCTGGATTTTCCGGCCCACATTCATCTCCTGGCGCAAGATGGTGGACTTCGGCCGCTACAAGGGCGCGACGGCGGTCATCGAACGTGCTTACGAGGCCCTGCCGCAAATGGTGCTGGGTCACACCATGCCCTCGGCAGCGGTTGGCGTCTACAACCGGGCTTCCGCAATTGCCGGCCTTCCAGACCGCGTGCTGCTGTCATCGATCTTTTCGGTAGCGTTCCCAGCGCTGGCCGCCGAAGTGCGTGAGGGGCGCGACATCAGGGATTCCTATCTCAAGGCCATCAGCTACATTACGGTGCTGTACTGGCCGGCAGCGCTGATGGTCGCCATACTCGCAACGCCGCTGGTCCGGATCGTGCTCGGCGACAATTGGCTTGAGACGGTCCCTTTTGTCCGGATCCTGGCCATGGCCACGGTGTTTTGGTTCCCGGTAATCCTGACTTACCCGCTGCTGATCGCGCTCGGTGCTAATCGTGAAGCGTTTGTCTCCAATATCGTTTCGCGCGCGCTATCGGCGATCGTCCTATGCTCCGCAAGCTTTTCCGGCCTAACTGCAATGGCTCTAAGCCAATTTCTCAGTCTGCCGCTCCAGACGTTGATTTCTCTTTATTTCGTCCGGCGCCATGTGCCGTTTGAACTGCGGCAGCTGTTCGAAGCGATCCTGCCCAGTGGACTCGTGACCCTCGCCGCGGTCGCCGGCCCCTTGCTCCTGGTTGGAGTGAAGCACGTAAATTTCGACCTCTCGATTCCAGAAACGTTGCTGGCTTGCGGCCTGTCGGCGCTTGGATGGTTTGCCGCATTGGTCGCAACGCGTCATCCGTTCCTTGCGGAAGTCGTCGCCGGGTTTCGCGACACTGTTGGGCGTGCGCCATGGCCGTCGATGAAGCACGTTCGAGCCGACTAGGTCCAACATGGGCAGCATCGACGTCGCCATTCCCAATTACAATTACGGCCGCTACCTCCGCGCGTGTGTCCAGAGTGTCTTGGCGCAGGACGTCGATCGTCTGCGCGTCCTGATTGTGGATAACGCCTCGACCGACGACAGCGCCCAAATCGCGCGTGAACTCGCCGCTGCCGATCCCCGTGTCGAACTCCGCCTCCGTTCGAAAAATCTGGGTCCGCATGCCTCGTTCAACGAGGGAATCGATTGGGCGAGCGCCGACTATTTTCTTATTCTCTGTTCGGACGACCTTCTGGCGCCTGGAGCTCTGCGCCGCGCTGCCACCATCATGGACGAGAACCCGGAGATCGCCATGACTTATGGCCGTGACGTCCAAGTCCGTGGTAATTCTCCGCCGGCCGAGATTGCAGAGCAACCCGAACGACCGATGTGGCGTCGGCTGGCGGGCCGGAGCTTTATCGAGGGGTTTTGCCGTCTTGGTGTGTTCCAACTACCCGGCCCCTCGCTTATCGTGCGTACGTCCGCGCAAAAGCAGGTCGGGTACTATCGGCCCGAACTGCCTCACAGCGACGACTACGACGTCTGGTTGCGGATGGCGACGGTGGGCGATGTTGCCGAACTGGACTGCATCCAGGCCATGATCCGCGAGCATGGGCAAAATCGATCGAGTGAAATCCGCGCCCGGCAAGTCATGCATATTCGCGAGACCGAAGCTGCAGCCCGCTGTTTTTTTGCGCACGAGGGCGCCGCCTTGCCTGGGGCAGCCGGTCTGAAGCGCCTGGCGCTGCGCGGGCTTGCTGAGCGAGCCTATTGGGCTGCCCTTTCGGGGCTCATTCGCGGCGAGCGCGGCATGGGGGAGCTCTTGGCCTATGCTTTCAGGCTTCGTCCTGTCGCCGCCCTGATCCCGCCGGTGGGATACCTGTTGCATCGGCCCGATACGTCCGCGCGCATCAAATCCACCATCGCCGGGTGGACAAAATTCAGCCGGCGGCGCGCTTGAGAGTTTGAGCTTGTCTCAAAGGGGTTGCGAGGCGGCCCGCAACACGGCCGCATCGACCGGTCGGCCGATAACCTCTTCCAAGAGGATCGTCTGTTGAACCAGGAGGCGACCCTGGAAAATCTTCAAGCGCTCGTGGATCTGGTCCTGCAGGTTCTGCCGATCGTCGAGAAGATCGGTGAATTGCTGCTTCAACTCTTCCAGTTCGAAGGTCTCGACGTGCTGGCAAAACCCTCCAAGGCCCATCTCGGCCAATAGGGCGTCGTTCTTTTCCGCATAGGAAAGGCTGATCGTCGGCCGCCCCAGCTTCAATGCACAGATGACGTTGTGATAGCGCGTCGCGACAACAACGTCGGTGTACTGCATCTGGTCCATCAGATCGTGAAGCGTTCGGCCGTTTTCGGCGATGACGCGCGATAGGTTGGTTCCCAGGTTCCGCGCCGCAAGTCGCTCGGTCAAGTGTTTCACCGCACTCCAGTCGTCAGCATCGCCGACCAGCAAGCGCACCATGTAGCCGGCGTTGACCAGCCACGCCACGAACTCCGTCAGCTTTCCCAAATAGGTCCGGTAGATCGCTTCGCTCTCCGGATCGTTCTTGGCCCAGCCGTGATAGGACATGACGCCCACCCCAACTGCGATCGGCCCGGGACTCCGCACCTCGAGGCGCGGTGTCGGCAGGCTGAATGCGATATCGGGGTACACCCGATCATCGCCGACATTAAAACCAATGTCTGCCATGAAGCTTCGCGAGATCTCATCGCGGTAGGAGCGAAACACCGCCCGGCGTGCCGCGGCCTTCATCATGCGGCGGCTCAGCGGGTGTCGTATTGGGCCCGCGCCGACGCTGACGAAGGCGAGCTTCGCCCCCGCCCATTTGGCGCCGAGGCACCACCGGAGCAGGACATATGGCCAGCCTGAGGGAGCGTCCTGGAAATCATCCAGGATGCCGGTTCCCGGCACGATCACCAGATCGAGACCACGTGCCTGTCCATAAGCCGCAAAAAAGTTGGAAAGCCGATGCGGCGCGCCGTGGAACATCCGATTGAGCCAGGCAAACGCGCGATTGGTCGACGGTGGCGCGCTGATGCTGATGCAGTTGATGCCGAATTCTTTTTCAATGGCAGCAGGGTTGGAGCAAATGCACAAAAGTTCTGCGTCGGGACGCACCCGGCGCAGAAAGTTGATCATTGCCTCCAAGGAGCCATCGTTTCCGGAATTGCCGGAGCCAAACTGTCCAAGCAGTCCGATCTTCACGTCGAAAGCTTCCGAGGACGCATGCCAACAACTCCCATCCGTGACGCGAGGCCAAGCCACACCCTTGGCCACGTGCATCGGACGCTGGAAGATTAAGGGCGGGCGAGGGCCTCGAATACTTATCCCTTTGATCCATGGTTGCGACGGCTCGCCCGGTGCGAGAGGCGGGGCGTTACGCCTTTCGGCGTAGGCGCCGCGGACTTATTGGCAGGGCGAAATCTCGGTGGCGATAGGCAAAGCTTTCCCAAGCCCATTGCATTGGATTTCGCGAGGCACTCATGACGACGTCCCAAAGCAACTTCAACAACTCGGAGCACCTGCGCAATCGCGCGCACAGCATCATACCCGGCGGCAGCCACACCTATGCCAAGGGCGAGGATCAGTATCCCTTGCTCGCGCCCGGGTTCATCGACCGCGGTCTTGGCAGCCATGTCTGGGACATCGACGGCAACGAGTTCATCGAATACGGCATGGGCAATCGGGCGGTCGGCCTCGGCCACGCCTATCCGGCCGTGGTCGAAGCGGCGCAGCAAGCCTTGCTGGGCGGCTGCAATTTCACTCGCCCGGCCCGCATCGAGGTTGAGTGTGCCGAGGCGTTCCTCGAAAGCATCGAAGCCGCCGAAATGGTGAAATTCTGCAAGAACGGCTCCGATGCCACTTCGGCCGCCATCCGGCTGGCGCGGGCCTATACCGGCCGCGACCTCATTGCTATCTGCGCCGACCATCCATTCTTTTCGAGTGACGACTGGTATATCGGCAGCACGTTGGTGAATGCCGGTGTGCCTGAAGCGACCCGAAAGCTGACCGTTGGTTTCCGCTACAACGATCTTGCCAGCGTTTCAGAACTCTTCGACCGCTATCCTGGAAGGATTGCCGGTTTGATCATGGAGCCCGCGCGCACAGACGATCCCCGCGACGACTTCCTGGCCAGGGTACAGGGGCTCTGTCGCGACGACGGTGCGCTGTTCATCCTCGACGAAATGATCACAGGCTTCCGCTGGCATGCCGGCGGGGCGCAAAAGCTCTATGGGATCGCGCCCGATCTATCATGCTTCGGCAAGGCATTGGGCAACGGATTTTCCGTCTCGGCGCTCGCCGGAAAGCGGGAATTCATGCGGCTTGGCGGGCTCGATCACACCGATCGCCCGCGCGTCTTCCTGCTCTCCACCACGCATGGCGCGGAAACGCATGCACTTGCCGCCGCGATGGCGACGATGAAGGTTTATCGTACGGAACCGGTCATCGAACAGCTCTACAGCCAAGGAACACGCCTCGCCGAAAGCTTCCGGCAGGTAGTGAAGCGCCATCATCTCGAAGACTTTGTAAAAATCGTCGGCCGACCGTCGTGTCTGGCCTATGCGACGCTTGATGCCGACGGCAAGCCTTCGCAGGCTTTCCGCTCGCTTTTCCTTCAGGAAACCATCGCCAGGGGCATTCTCATGCCGTCGCTGGTGGTGAGCTACACTCACACAGACGAGGACATCGAGCGCACCATCCAAGCCATCGACGGCGCCCTTGCTGTTTACTACCGCGCCCTGGACGACGGCGCCGAGCGCCACCTCATCGGCCGCCCTTCCCAGGTGGTTTATCGCCGCTACAATCAGGACGGCGCGACGCCCGCCTTGCCAATCGCGATCGGCAAGTGAAGCCGGTGCACCGGCGCGCAGTCCTCGGCCTGATTGCAGCGGCATCAATGTCGCGTTCATCGATTCTCCGCGCGGGGGGTGACCGGGCTTTGCCGCTGGCAAAATTCCCGCTCCGTGTCTCTGCTGACAAAAGGCACATCGAGGACTCGAACGGGCGGCCATTCCTCATCAATGGCGACTCCGCTTGGTCGCTGATCGCCGATCTCAATCGCGATGACGC
>JAQGKB010000049.1 GCA_028290345.1 Hyphomicrobiales bacterium
GCAGAACGAGGCTGGCCGGATGGTCGATCCATTGGTTTGCGTAGCGAGCGCCAGCGGCACCATCCCGGCCGCCACTGCTGCCGCCGAGCCGCTCGATGAGCCCCCGGAAGTGCGAGAGAGATCATACGGATTGCGCGTCGGCCCGGGGGTATAGACGGCAAGTTCCGACGTCACCGTCTTGCCGATGATGACGGCGCCGGCTGCGCGCAGTCGCGCCACCATGATAGCATCGGTCTGCGGCCGCCGCCCGCGATGCGCGGGCGTGCCGTTCTCGGTCGGCAGGTCGGCGGTATCGTAGATATCCTTCACGCCCACGGGCAGCCCGTGCAGGGCGCCTAGGGGCTCGCCCCGAGCACGCCGGGCATCGGCAGCCTCGGCTTGTGCCAGAACCAAGCCCTGGTCGATGAATGCCCAGGCCTGGAGATCAGGTTCCTTGGCGCCGATCCGGTCGAGGGTGGCTTTGGCCAGCACCGTCGCGGTGATCGCGCCGTTCTGCAGGTCGGCCAGCTGATCGCGTGCCGTTCGGTCGAGTAGTGTCTCGGTCAAGATATTTTCCTTAAAGCCGTTGGGATGGAGGTGCCCAATCGAGCATCCGGGCCGTTAGCTTACTCACCCCCCAATAACTGATCGAGGTGTAAACGATAAACAGCAGCGCGATTAGGAACATGCGGTCAAGATAGGCGAATTGCTGCGCATAGACGATGACATAGCCGAGCCCCGATTGTGCCCCAAGATATTCCGCCCCGAGCACGGCGCCCCAGCCGGTGCCGAGGCTCAGCAGCACCGTCGAGCGCATCTCGGGCAGGATCGCCGGCAGGATGACCGTACGATAGAGCGTCAGCCGCGAGGCTCCGAGAGCCCGCGCGTTGTCGATGTAGATCGATGGCACGTTACGCACAGCATTGACCGTACCCGCGAAGACGATCACCCCGATGCCATAGGCAACGAAGAGGATTTCGCCTGCGATATTGGTGCCGAACCAGAGCTGGAACAGCGGCACCATGGCCAGCAACGGCAGGGTGCGGAGGAACTGCACCGGCAGGTCCACAAGCCGCCGCGTCCATCGCGACCATGAGACCGCCAGCCCCAGCGCCAGGCCGATGCCCCCTCCGACCACAAGACCGCTGGCGAGCCGGATGATGGTTTGCAGCGAATGATCGGCCAGCGACAATGCGGCGGCCGGATAGCTGCGATCGGCGCCCTCCGCCACCGAGGGCACGCCGAGCCCACCTGCCCAGTAGTCCGCCATCGACAGGAAGGTTTTGGTGAACAGCACCTGCCAGCCGGCCACCATCGGCTCGCCCGGCACGGCCTCGACCGTGTAGATCACCGACAGGACTTGCCAGATCGCAGCGATGGCAATGAAGACGCCGAGGGAAATCCAACGGTCGCGGACGACGCGCGCGCCGAGCTTCATGCCACAGCCTCATCCGCAACGGCGTCGAGACCCGCCGCATGATCAAGCCCGAGGTGATGCAGCAGCTTGCGCTTGATCTCGACCATTTCGGGCAGCAGCAGGCTGTCAGTCGTGCGCGGGCGGCTGACTTTGACGGCGATATCATCGACCTTGTTGCCCGACCGGAACACCATGATGCGATCGGCAAGGCTTAGCGCTTCGTCGACGTCATGCGTGACGAAAATCACGGTGCGGCGCGTCCCGGCGCCATCGGCGTTCCAGAGGTTGAGCAGCACATCCTGCAACTGGTGGCGAGTGACGTAGTCGAGGGCCCCGAACGGTTCGTCCAGCATCAGCACCCGACCACCATTGGCGAACACAGTCGCGATCGCGACGCGCTTCAGCATGCCGCCCGAGAGTTCGCGCGGCCATGCGCGCTCGACGTGCGACAGCCCCACATGCTTGAGATAGGTCCACGCGATCTCGCGTCGCTCGGCCGCCGGCACGCCGCGGCACTTGAGCCCGTATTCGACGTTGTCGATCACCCGCATCCACGGAAAGACGCTGTCCTTCTGGAACACCACGCCGCGATCCGGACCGGGGCCGGTCACCGGCTTGTTGCCGACGACGATATCGCCGTCGCTGGGCTCGAGCAGGCCCGCGAGCATCTGCAGCAGGGTGGACTTCCCGCAGCCGGAGGGCCCGACTAGACAAACAAATTCACCTTCGGGGATGACGAAGGAAACGTCATTCACCGCTTTCACGTCCGTGCCGTCGGCGCGGCGGAAACTGCGCTCGACATGGACCAGTTCGATCATCCGAGGGGCGACATTGGTGGACATGATCAATTCCTTTCCGAGCTAAGGCCGGCGTTCCAACTGGCGAGGCGTTTCACTGCCCAACCGGCGATAGCGTCGACGATGATGGCAACCAGCCCGAGCAGCAGCAGCGAGGCCATGATGCCCTCTGAATCCGTTGCCCCGGCGAGCACCTCGAGCACCTTGCCCATGCCCTCCTGCGAACCGAGCAGTTCCGAGACCGCCTCGAGCCCCCAGGCGCCCGCAAGCGCAATCCTGAGGCCGCCGAGAATCTCGGGCACCGTCGCCGGGATGAGCAGATCGACAACGATCTGCCGCTGCGAGGCGCCCAGCGTGCGGGCAAACTCCTCGTAGATGGGACTGACGTTGCTCGCTGCCCGCTGGGCGAAGAGATAGAGAATGACGGTCACATAGAAGATGACGAGGCAGACCGCGCTGAGCCGCCCGACCCCGAACCAGATGAGCAAGAACGGCGCCGCAATCAGGATCGGCACGGTGCCAGCCGTCATCATCACCGGGTTGATAATGGCGCGGACCAGGCTGAACCTGGCGCTGACCAGGCCCGCGACAATGCCGATCGCAGCCCCGATCGCGACTGCGATGACAACGTTTTCGGCCGTGTAGAGCAGGTTGGCGTAAAGGTTGGGATTGGCAACGCCATAATACGATAGCGACGGCGCATCGAGGAAATCCGTCCAGAGCCGTGCCACCACGTTTTGGGGCGGCGGTAGGATGATTGTCGAAAGGACTGAAGAAAGCCCTTCCCAAATGAGCGCGAAGACCACGAGGCCGGCAAGCCGCAGCGGATCGAGAGCCGCGGCGAGCCCATATGCGAACAAGCGAAGAGGACGAACCCGGCGTGGCGCAGCCTTAACGGTGGCGGTCACTGTTGTCATCGGTCCGTTCTCCGCTCGCATCTGGGTTTAGGACGAAGCCGCCAGTGCCAGACGATAGCAGTCGAGGAAATCGAACTCCCCGTACAGCGTCTTGGCCTTATCAAAGAGCGCCTTCTTGTCGGCGGCAAGCGTTGCCGATCCAAGCTTGGTGAACAGCGCGTCCGATTTGGCCTTGTAGTCGAGCATCTGGTGCCAGATGTCGCCGCCCCAGACGACGTCCTCCGTGGTGACCTTGCCCTTGGGAACGATGCCGTGCGCCTCAAGATCGGCGATGATCGCGTTCCACACGCTCTTGTAATAGACGAGGCTCTTTGGATCGTCGTAGTAGGATTTGCCGTCCGCGAACGGGGAGAGCGGATCGAGCAGGTTCACCGTGTCGGCAACGCCCTTGCCGTCGAGGTTGGTGCCCGCAACGCTGTTGAGATAGGGCGCCTGCAGGTCGAACAGCGACGGGTCCTTCTTGGTCTCGGCGGCGATGCGCCAGACCACGGACATGAAGCGCAGCACTGTGTTCTGGTTCTTGTTGACGTAATCGCCGTTGGCGGCAACTCCGACCACATTCATCAGGCCTTCAAGCGGCGAGCCCTCGCCACCTGGGCCGTATTTTATCAGGTCGCCGAGATCGACGAGGTCGGTCCAGCCGGCCTGCCGCAGCGTATAGGTGATCGGGGCGCCTTCGGGGTTGACGAAATCCTCGCGACCGGCCTTGGCCAGCACCAGCGACTTGGCGTCGTCGAGCACGTCCAGCTTCCACTTCACGCCGGAGAGCTTGGAGAGGCCTTCCTCGAACGGACGGGCGCTCAATTCCGGCGCGCCGACCAGGGTCTTACCTTCCAGCGGCTTCAGCGTCAGCTTGAGCGCTTCGTCGAAGGTCTTGCCCTCGGCGATGTATTCCTTGAGCGTCTTCAGCTTCAGCTTGGGGTTGGCAAGGATGGCAAAAGCCACGTTGCTGTCGGTGAACGCGACGCATTTGAGCAGGGTGGAATTCTTGTAGGTCGGCAAGATCAACGGACAATACTCGCTGATCATGTCGAGTTGGCCGTTCAGCATCAGCGTCAGCACGTTGGAATCGTTGGCCTTGAGGCCATACGGCGCCGGATTGAAGCTGATGCCGACATCGTCGAACCAGCCCTTCTTCATGCCGATGTAATAAAACGTATTATCGGCATAGGGCCGCATGCCGAACTTGATCGTCGCCTTGGGGATGTCGCTCCCCGTCTCCGCCGGAGCAGGCACAAAACGATCGGCGGCGGCAGCGATGTGGGGAACGGCAATAGCGGCGATACTGACGGCTAGCAGGGCCAGCCTACCAAGGCCCTTGCGCATGCTTTGCATATGAGTCTCCTGAACACCTCGGGACCGACGGCCCCTCATTGGATTGCTTGCGATCGATGCCGCTGGAGCAGGACGGACCATGGACGCGCCAGGATTTCGGTCTCGCATTTCGGCAGCGAATCCAGCTATGCAACCCTCGTGCCAGAATTCGCCTCTATTCAATCGGCTGTTTTTGCAATACATTTTGGCTTCTGTGCATTTTGCATGCAAAGCGTCAACGTGCATTCTGCATGCAAAGCGGGCAGACGCTTTCCTTCTGCCCAATGAATGTGCGGAATGGGCCCCTGCCCTCTTGGGAGTTATTTATGGTAATTGACGCGACTGCGCCGACACCGCGTCGACGGACCGCAGCCCCAATCGTCCGGTCACGGCCCTTGCATGAGGAAGTCGTCGATCGGCTGCGCGACATGATCATCGAAGGCGACATTCCGGTCGGCGAGCGGCTGCACGAGAACAACCTCGCCGAAACACTCAACGTTTCGCGCACGCCGCTGCGCGAGGCGCTGAAACTGCTCGCCAACGAAGGCCTTGTCGACCTGCTCCCAGGTCGCGGAGCACGCGTCAGCGCCCTTTCGGCGGAGAAGGTCGGGGAACTGTTCGAAGTGGTCAGCGGCATCGAGCGTCTTGCCGCCGAACTGGCGGCCACCCGAATGACGGCGCGCGACCTTGAGCGGCTGAAACGCATGCACGACAAGATGGCCGCGCATTTCGCCGCCGGCGAACGGCATGAGTATTTCGCCCTGAACCACCAGATCCATGTCGCCATCGTGGTGGCGGCCAAGAACGAGACGCTCGCCAGCACCCATGCCGCGCTGATGGTGAAAGCCCGCCGCGGCCGCTACACCGCCCTCGCCTCCGAAGAGCGCTGGAAGGAAGCCATGGCGGAGCACGAAGCGCTGATGGAAGCACTTGCAAGGCGCGACGCAAAGCGCGCCGGAGACATTCTCTTCGAACACGACCGACGGACCGCGGAGACAACCAAGGAAATGCTGGAAAAGACGAAGCGCGCCGGCTAACGCGAGTCAGGCCAGTCGCCGCAGCATGGCGCCGGCCGCCCAAATATTTCGGCTGCTTGCCAGTTCAAACGATTGCGCGCTGAATGAAAGCGTCTCCCGAACGGCGAAAACGGAGTGGTGCGTGCGGTTTTCCCTGGGCTGTGAACTCGCATACGACGTACTCGAACCCTCGACGCTCATCCTCAATATTGAGGTGATGCGCTCGAAAACCCTGCAAATCCATTCCGAAACCATCGACGTTACGCCATTCGCTCAGGCTGAGCCGCACGTCGCGACCGAGACCGGAAATCTCTATCGCCGCCTGGTATTGTCGCCCGGTGCATACTCGGTG
>JAQGKB010000065.1 GCA_028290345.1 Hyphomicrobiales bacterium
CGCCGGCTGCCGCGCCGGCGCAGTAACCTCGTCGTTGCACTGTTGAATTTTGCGAGCCGTGCCCACAGGGTGCGGCTCGTTTGCTTTTAAGCCGATGGAGAATTGAATGGCGCTGTTGTTGCACCTCTCGGATGTGGACGAGGCCGCCTGGGCGGCAAAATTTCGCGCGGCGCTAGGCGACTACAAGGTCGTACGCCGCGGCGATGCGTTCAATGCCGCCGAAATCGACTATATATTCGTCTGGAAGCCGAAACCGGATGCTTTCGACGGGCTGGTGAACCTCAAGGCCGTGTTGTCGCTGGGGGCCGGAGTGGATGCGTTGCTACGCCATCCGAACCTGCCGAAGGCGGTGCCGATCGTGCGCTTCGTCGATGCCGATCTCAGCCAACGCATGAGCGACTACGTGGTGGCGCAAGTGACCATGCACCACCGGCTGTTCACGCGCTTCCAGGCCGACCAGAAGGCGCGGCGCTGGAACCAGCTCTATCCGCCGGCGGCCACTGAAACCACCATTGGCATCATGGGGATGGGCGTGCTCGGCCAGGATGCGGCCCGGCGTCTCGCGCCGTTGGGATTTGCGCTGCGGAGTTGGAGCCGTTCGCCCAAGCAGGTCGACGGGGTGGATGGATTTGCTGGCGAAGGAGCGTTCGACACGTTCCTTGCCGGCACCGACATCCTGGTTTGCCTGTTGCCGCTGACGCCCGAAACCCAGGGCATCCTCAACTACGAGACCTTTTCAAAGCTGCGGCGAGGCCGGCTCGACGGCGGCCCGGTGATCGTCAACGCCGCGCGTGGCGGGCACCAGAACGAGCGCGACATCATGCGCGCGCTGACCGACGGCACACTGGGCGCCGCCAGTCTCGATGTGTTCGAGGTCGAGCCGCTGCCGCAGGCCAGCCCACTGTGGGAAATCGAAAACTGTTATATCACCCCGCACGTCGCCGCGATTTCGGATCCGGACAGCGGCGTGCGATATTTCAGCAAGATCCTGCTCGACCACGAGGCCGGCAAGCCGTTGATCAACGTGGTCGATATCGAACGCGGTTACTAGAGCCTGATCCATTCCGATGGAATCGGAATGGGGCCCTACTCTTGTTGGAGCATGATCTTTTCCGAAAACCGGCGACCACTTTTCGGGATCATGCTCTAGAGCTCGCGCTCCCAGATTTCGCCGATCAGGTCATGGCCGAAGCTGTGATGCGGCTGGGTCTCGACCACCGCGAAGCCGGCGCCGGCGTAAATCCTGCGGGCTGACGTCAGCACCGACTAGGTCCAAAGCCGCATGCGCTTGTAGCCGTTGTCGCGGGCGAAGCTCACCGACTGGTCGACCAGCATGCGCCCGAGACCGAGACCGCGGGCTTCGGGTTCGACGTAGAGCATGCGCAGTTGCGCGATGCCTAACCGTCCCTCCGATGGGGTGACGAAGATCGAGCCGACGACGGCGTTCTGCCGCTCCGCAATCCAGAGCGCCTTGGGCGGCGTGGCGGGGGCTTGCTCGTAGTCGCCGTAAAGGCGGGCGATCAGGGCCTCGAACTCGATGTTCCAGCCGAACTGCTGATTGTAGAGCAACCCTTGGCGGTGGATAAGCCAGCCAAGCTCCCCGATGCGGTGCGGGCGGAGCAGCACCGGAGCGGCGTCAAGTGACGTGGCTTCCATATGCTCCGCCTCCTTAACTATAGCGCTGCTTCAGCACACCATAGACCGAGCGGATGCCCTGGTCGGTGCCGCCAAAGCTGCGGCCCGGACGCGGCTCCGGGGCCCAGGCGAAGATGTCGAGGTGCACCCAGGCCTTGGCGTTGACGACGAAGCGCTTCAGGAACATCGCCGCGGTGATGGACCCGGCAAAGCCGCCGGAGGAGACGTGATTGACGTCGGCGATCTTGGACGACAGCATCGCATCGTAGGGCGCCCAGAGCGGCATCTGCCACAGCGGATCGTCCGATGCGAGCCCTTGCTCCATCAGCGCGCGGGCAAGCGCATCGTCGGTGGAATAGAGCGGCGGCAGGTCGGGGCCGAGCGCCACGCGCGCTGCGCCGGTGAGCGTAGCCATGTCAAGGATCAGTTCCGGGCTCTCTTCATCGGCCAGCGTGATGGCATCGGCGAGAATCAGCCGGCCTTCGGCATCGGTATTGCCGATCTCGACGGTCATGCCATTGCGCGACGGCAGGATATCGCCCGGCCGGAAGGAAGACCCCGAGATGGAATTCTCCACCACCGGCACCAGCACCCGCAGCCGGACGCGCAGCTTGGCATCCATGATGGCATGGGCAAGGCCGAGCACGTTGGCGGCGCCGCCCATATCCTTCTTCATCAACAGCATGCCCGAGGACGGCTTGATATCGAGCCCGCCGGTATCGAAGGTCACGCCCTTGCCGACGAGGGTAATCTTCGGATCGTTGGTATTACCCCAGCTGAGATCGAGCAGGCGCGGTGCCTGGGCACTGGCACGACCGACGGCGTGGATCATCGGAAAGTTCTGGCTGAGCAAGTCGTCGCCGATAATGGCGGTGACGCTCATGCCGTGACGTCCGGCAAAGCTGCGGATTTCCCGCTCGAAGGCATCCGGCCCCAGATCGTTGGAGCCGTTGGCGACCGCCCAATGCGCATGGGAGGCTGTGAGAGCGGCAGCCTCGAGGCTCCCCTCTTCGACGCAGATGAGGGGAAGGGCTCGTTCTGAGGTCATGGGGCACCTGAGGGGAATTTGGGCTGCAACGCAAAGGTTTAGCGCCTTGGCGGGCGCGCCGCAACTCACGCTTTCGGCCACCTCGGACACCCCTTAACCGCCTGTTAGGGTTAATGATTTATTGAATGGCAATGGTTGGCGGCACTCGGCCGCCGAGCCACAACCCAAGAGTAAGTCTCGTGCGGCGTGTGTCTATGCTCCTCATCAAACCGTTGCGCGGCCTGCTTCTGGCCGGTGTCGCCGCCGTCGCGATTTCGGCTTGCGCTGGCAATCCGGGCGGGCGGTCGGTCGATTTCTCCGCGGAAGCGCCAGCCGCGGCGCAGGCAACGCTGAGCGACCTCGCGGGGCGTTACAAGTCGCGGCCGCGGGACAAGGGCACCATGCTCAACTATGCCGCGGCGCTGCGCGCGGTCGGTCAGCCCGAGCAGGCCGTCGCCGTACTCGAAGCCGGGATCGCGCTCTATCCACGCGATGCGGACCTCAAGATCGCCTATGCCAAGGCGCTGTCCGCGGCCGGGCGGTTCGAGCAGGCCCTTACCGTAGTCAATGACGCCATCGTGCCGCAATCGCCCGATTGGAACGCCTTGCTGGTCAAGGGCGCCATTCTCGACCAGCAGGGCCAGAACGAGCAGGCGCGCTCGATCTACACGCAAGCCTTGCTGGTTGCGCCGAACCAGGCCTCGATCGAGGCTAATATCGGCCTCTCTTACGCCATGTCGAATGACCTCGCTTCGGCGGAGGCCCACCTCCGCAAGGCGGCGAGCATGCCTGGCGCGACCAGCAAGATCCGGCAGAACCTTGGGCTGGTGATCGGATTACAGGGTCGCTTCACCGAGTCCCAGGCCATCTTTGGGCGCGAGATGCCGCCAGAGCAGGTGCAATCCAACATGACCTATATCCGCGCCATGCTGACGCAGCAGAACCGCTGGAACGCGATCAAAAACGCGCGCTGAGAGCGGCGTTTCCCAACGAGAAGCGAGGGGCCCGCCGGCCCCTTTTTTGTTCCGCGATCGCTAGCCGATATGGATGTTCTGCGAGAACACCTTGATCATCGCCGGCGACAAGATGACAATGAACAACACCGGCAGGAAGAACAGGATCAGCGGCACAGTGAGCTTGGGCGGCAGAGAGGCCGCCTTCTTTTCCGCCTCGGACATGCGATGCTCGCGACCTTCCTCGGCCATTACGCGCAGCGAGCTGCCCACCGAGGTGCCATAGCGGTCCGCCTGGATGAGGGCAGTCATCACCGAGCGCACGTTGTCGAGGCCGGTACGCCTGCCAAGGTTTTCGAAGGCGCGTGACCGGTCTTCGAGAAAGGCCATTTCGGCCGTGGTCAGCGTCAATTCCTCGGCGAGCGCGGCGCTTTGCGGGCCCATTTCCTTGGCGACGCGCTTGAAGGCGAGTTCGACCGACATGCCCGACTCGACGCAAAGCAGCATCAGATCCAGGCAATCGGGCCAGGCCCGACGGATGGATTGCTGGCGCTTGCTGGTCTGGTTCTTCAGGATCACGACGGGGAGATAGGCGCCGACCAGCCCGACCCCGAGAGCGTAAACCGCATTAAGAAGCAGCGGATGCGTCGGGTAGAGCACCAATGCGAGGTAGGTGATGGTCACAATGAACAGTGCCAGCGGCGTTGCAAACCGCATGAACAAAAAGGTGGTCAGCGGCCCCTGCCCGCGATAGCCGGCGCGGGCGAGAGCATCGATGGT
>JAQGKB010000071.1 GCA_028290345.1 Hyphomicrobiales bacterium
CCTGGACCCGGGCATCCTTGATGCCGCCATCGAAGAGGTTCCACTTCATGACGACGCGACCCGAAAGGTCGGTCGTCCCGCCGTAGGCGCCGCCGACATCGACCCCGGTGTTGGCACGCGCTTCCAGCGACACCTTGGGGCCAAGCCCGCTCGCCGACTGCGCCACGACGGCCGCGGCCGCATCGATATCGGCGGCTGCGATCAAGACGCGCGGATTGGTGCGGCGGCCAGAGGCGATCGCCTGGGCCAGGCTCTTGGGCAGCGCCTTGCCGATACGGCCGGGCAGGGACGGCGACGTGATCGGAAGGCCGACATCCTTGTAGAAGTCGATCTTGGACGATTCGAGCTGTTCCTTGGCCTCGGCAACGCGGGCTCGCGCGGCGTTGAGCCGCTCCTGCGCCTGCTGCCGGTCGGCTTCAGTCAACTGGCCATTGCCGATCGTCGCAGCGACGTTTTTCAGCGTTGCCTGGTGGAAGGTCACGTTCTGCTGGCTCAGATCGATGATCCGCTGCTGCAGGATAATCTCGAAATATTCGCGGGAGATCTGCAGGGCGATGAACTCGCTGCGTTCCAGCACGCGGAACGAGGCGCCATCGACGCGGGCCGCCTGCCGGTTGGCCTCGGACTGCCGGAAACCGCCGTCGAGGATATCGTAGGTCGCGACCAGTCCGACTTGCGACGGATAGAGCGGGTTTCTGTCGAGGCCAGCGGCGCGGCTGCTCGGGCTGCTCAGCGATTCGGCGCCGGTCGAGGCTTCGAAATCGAGCTTCGGCAGATAGAGCCCCAGCGCCTGCTTCAGTTCGAATTCGGTAGCGTGGCGGTTTTCGATCGCCTGGCCGATTTCGGGGTTGGATTCCACGGCAATCTTGGTTGCATCGATCAGAGACATCGCCGCAGCCTGGTTCGCGCCGGAAAACAGCGCCACAGAAACTGCGGAGGTCAGCAAGGCCAGTCGCAAACTATTCAACATCTTACCCTCAGAACAAAGTTTGAGCGCGCGCAAGCTCAGCGAAGTGTCGTCAGACGATTGTAGGAACAATCGCATTTTTGGACTGATTCTTTGTCCACTGTACCAGAGCGAAGATAACCGAGGGCCTTGCCGCAGGCGAACTTGGTTTCAGAAGCCCAGACGAATGCCGGGCCAGCAGAGTCGATGACAGCACTGTTCTTCAATTCAGCACTGGCCGCGTCGTAGTACTGATGAACCGTCAGCTTGACGGTCTGGCTGGGGAGTTGTGGCAGTGTCGACTGCGAGGCGAATTGGCAGCTGCCGACGTTGAGATCGCCAGCAAGGGCCTGCCCGGAAACCGCAGCGACGAGCAATGCAACGGCTGCGAACTGCAGTACTGTTTTCATTATTGCCCCCCGGCACTTAAAATTGCAGACAATACGTACATTACTGTAGTGACGACGCCAACCGAGATAGAAACCGGCGGCCTGCCAATCCAGAAGTTTTTCTCTGTTTTACCAAAAATGTCACACCCTTCAAAACCAAGAGTTTGAAGCAATGTCAATGCTCAAGGGCAGAGTATTCGGCAGTTTTCGGCCCGGCGGCAGCTTGCGCAATTGTTTTTCGGCAGAGGCATAACAGAAGATGCAGTGCCTCGCGCCGTGTTAACCAAATAAGCGATGACCGGAACGGGTAGGTCGCCATTCCCTCCGCGGAATGACGGCCTGGTAAGGACTCGCCGGCCCTGTCACACCGACTGGCGTTCCACCAGTTGGCCCTCGACCTTGATCTGCGTCGGCCGGCGCATCGGGCGGGCCGCCTGGTCGATGAGATATTCGGCCGCGACGGCGCCCATTTCGGTATGCGGCAGCACCACCGTGGTCAGTGGCGGGTGCATGTATTGCGCGATCTCGCGATCGTCATACCCTATCACCGCGACATCACGAGGAATGCTGAAGCCCATTTCCTTCAGCGCCTCGTAGCACCCCATAGCCATCAAATCGTTGCCGCAAAAGATCGCAGTGGGCGCCGAGGCCAGCGCCATCAGCGCCCGCGTCTGCTCATAGCCGGCCGATGGCTCCCAATTGCCGCTGCGCACCAGGTCGGCATCGAAGTGGAGATCGGCTGTGGCCAGCGCCTGGCGATAGCCCTTCAGCCGGTCGCGCGAGGCTTCCATGCCCGCCTCACCATTGATGAAGCCGATGCGCCGGTGCCCGGCGGCCGCCAGCCGGGCGGTCGCGGTGTGGCCGCCAACCACTTCCGCCGGCACCACCGATGGCAGCGAACGGTCCGCCAGATAGCAGTTGAGCAACACCGTGGGGATGCCGCCCGGGAACGGCGGCGGTTCCACCCGCCGCGTATTGATGGTGCCATAGATCAGTCCGATCAGCTTCTGGCCCTGCATCTGGCGCAACACCGCCTGCTCGATATCGGCATCGCCACGCGTCGCCGCGGCGGCGATGGTGATGCCGTGCTCCCAGGCCTTTTCCCGCGCCCCGTCGAGCGCCAGCGCCATCCACGGATCGGTGGACATTTCGTCGACGATGAAGCCGATCATGCCCGGCGTCACGCCGTTATCGCTTGCGCCGCCGCGGCGGCGCACCACGGTATAGTCGAGTTTTCGCGCCGCCTCGAGCACGCGGCGGCGGGTGTCGGCCGAAAGCCGTGCCCCCTTCGCTTCGTTGAGCACCAGCGACACAGTGGTCTGGGAAACCCCGGCCGCCAGCGCCACCTCGGTCATGGTGGAACGGCGCGTCGGCGCCGGAGGCTCGGCCGTTGCGGTATCGTGCGCGGCCTCGAATTCGGCGTCCTTGGCTGGATGCGGTTCGTCCATAGCCTATTGGATCACTCGGCCGGCTGCTGTTTTGGCGCATTGGCGCGCGCCGCCTCGATGGTGCGGCGCCGTTCTCGGAAACTGCCCCATTGCTGGTCGACGAGCACGCCGATCAGGATGACGCCGCCCATGACTGCGAAATTCAACGATGAGGGGATGCCGAGCAGGTTCACGAGATTCTGGAGTTCCTGCAGGAGAATGGTGCCGAGGATGACGCCGATGATCGAGCCTTCGCCGCCCCGCAGGGAGAAGCCGCCAAGCACTGCCGCGGCGATCGCGTAGAGTTCGTAGAAGTTACCATGGCTCGCCGGGGAAATCGAGCGCGTGTACATGGCGAAAAAGATCGCCGAAACAGCCGTCAGCACGCCGCAGATGACATAGGCGGCGACAACCACCTGCCCGGTGCGGATGCCGGAAAAGCGCGCCGCCTCCTCGTTCTTGCCGACCGCATAGAGATAACGGCCAAAGACCGAGCGGTGCAGCACAACCCACATGGCGATGGCAACGATCGCCATGGCGATGAAGGAATGCGGCACCCCAAGCGTGCGTCCGGCGGTGAGAAATTCGAGGTCGGGAAAATTCTGCCCGAAGGCAAAGCCCGCTGTCGCGTCGCGCGTATAGAAGCGCGCCACGCCGCGGTAGATCAGCAAGCCGCAGAGCGTGACCACGAAAGGCTGCATGCGCAGCCGGGTGATCAGCAGCCCGTGCACGAGGCCGATGGCGATGCCCAGCACCAGCATCAGCAGCGCGGCGATGGGCCACGGCACGTTCTGGTTGGCGATCAGATCGACGAACAGCACCCCGACCAGGGCAATGACCGACCCCACCGACAGCTCGATGCCGCCGGTGATGATGACGAAGGCCTGGCCGATCGCCGAAAGCCCGAACAGGCCCACGAGGTTGGAGGTATTGGAAATGTTGATCGGCAACAGGAAGCGCGGATTGATGATCGCCACCACCGCCCCCACCACGAGGATCAGAATGAGGAGCCCGAGATCTTTCTTGTTCATGGATTTGGTCCCAGCTTGTGCGTTTCCGCTCCAATGACGGCGCCGGCTAAGGGCCGTCCGGCTCCGTCATTGCCCGGTTTATCCGGGCAATCCAGGGCAGCGCTCTCGGCGGGGAAGTCTGGATTACCCGGATAAACCGGGTAATGACGGTTTCGATTGATGTGGTGGTGGCGGCCGGAGGCAGGTCTTGCGTTCCCCGCCCTCGTGGTTCGAGGGTCGCTCCGCTCCCACCTCACCATGAGGGCTCTCAAGGTCCCCCTCCCCAACCCTCCCCACAAGGGGGAGGGTGCTGGGCTGAGTTCGGGGCACGGGGAGGTGCAAAACACGCCGGCCGGCACCCTCCCCCTTGTGGGGAGGGTCGGGGAGGGGGTGGCCGCAAACACAGACTCGCTCATCCCACTCGCTCCCCCAAAACCTTGCCCACCGCCAGCAACAGCACATTCTCTTCGGTGAACTGCTCCTGCTCCAGAATCCCCGAAATCCGGCCTTCGTGCATCACGGCGATGCGGTCGGAGACGCCGATGACTTCTTCCATGTCGCTGGAGATCATCAGCACGGCGACGCCGGCATCGGCCAGCGCCCGCATGAGCTTGTAGATTTCGGCCTTGGCGCCGATATCGATGCCGCGGGTCGGCTCGTCCAGGATGATGACTTTTGGCGCCATCGCCAGCCATTTGCCCAGCACTACCTTCTGCTGGTTGCCGCCCGAGAGCGAGCCGGTGCGGGTGGTGAGCAGGGGCGCTTTGATGTCGAGATTGCTGCGCTGCGTCGCGGCGGTCTTCGCTTCCGCGCTGCGCGATACCATGAAGCTGTGCGCGTGCGCCGGCAGGTTGGGCAGCGAGATGTTTTCGAGGATTGGCAGGTCGAGCAAGATGCCCTCGCCCTTGCGATCCTCCGGCACGAGGAAAATGCCGCGCTTGACCGCCGCCGCGGCGTGCGTCGGCCTGAATCGGGAGCCGTCGAGTTCGAAATGCCCGCCATAGATCGGATCGATGCCGAACATCGCCCGCGCCAACTCGGTCCGGCCGGAACCCACGAGGCCCGCGAGGCCAAGAATCTCGCCCCTGCGCAGGTCGAGGTTCACCATGTGGCCGGGATAGGTGCCGGTGCGCACCTGCTTTGCCGACAAGATCACCGCGCCCGGCTGGCGCCCAGCGCCTCGCTCCTGCACCCTGAGTTCGCGGCCGATCATCAGCTTGACCATTCGGTCATGCTCGATCTCGGCCTTGCCCAGCGACCCGGCGAGCAGGCCATCGCGCAGGATGATCACCCGGTCGGCGGCGCGCTCGACTTCGTTCAGCCGGTGCGAAATGAAGATGACGCTGATGCCTTCGCGCTTCAGGCCGGCGATGACGTCGAGCAGCTTGTCGGTTTCGGCGACTGGCAGGCTGGAGGTCGGCTCGTCCAGAATCACCAGCCGGGCGCCGACCGACAGCGCCTTGGCGATCTCGACCATCTGGCGCTGCGCCAGCGACAGGCCGGCAACCCGTGACGCCGGGGTGAAATTGGCGCCGACCCGCTGCAGCAGCGGCGCCACCATCGCATGCTGGCGCTCCTCGTCGACCAGCCGCAGCCAGCCGCCCTTGCGCGGCTCGCGGCCGATATAGACGTTGGCAGCGACATCGAGATTGTCGAAGAGATTGAGCTCCTGGTGCACGAAGGCGATGCCGGCGGCAATGCTTTCGGCCACTGTCAGCGCCGGGCGCGGCACCCCGTCTATGGTGATCGTCCCCTGGTCGGGCGCAACGATCCCGCCGAGGATCTTCATCAGCGTCGATTTGCCGGCGCCATTCTCGCCGACAAGGCCGATCACCTCGCCGGGCGTCACGGACATGGAAAAGCCGCTGAGCGCCACGACGCCGGGATAGCTCTTGCGCACCCCGTCAAGCGTCAGGAACGGCTCGGCGGGCGCTGTGGCCGCAGCCCGCAAGGCTGCGCCTTGCAGGGTCATCTGGGCATGAGCCGGCGAATTGGGAGAGACAAATTGCGACATCAGTTCGAACCCGCAGGATCATCGGACGGTCCGGCTCCCGAAGCTGGGAGCCGGGCCGGTTCGGGTTATTTGCCGGACATGGCCTTCAGATTGGCCGCGTAGGTATCGACATCGGCCTTGCCGATGATCTTGGTCGGCACGATGATCAGCCCATTGGCCGGCACGCCGGATTTGTCGCCCTTGAGATAGGCGGCCATCAGCTTGAAACCCTGATAGGCCCATTCGAATGGCTGCTGCACCACGGTTGCGGCGATGGTGCCTTCCTTGACGCCGCCCAGCGTGATCGGATCGTCGTCAAAACCGATGACGGTGATCTGGCCGAGTTTTCCCGCATCGCGCAGCGCTTCATAGATGCGCGGCGTGTTGTAGGAATAGAAGCCGACCATGCAGGTCACATCGGGGTTGGCGACCAGCGCATCCTCGACGTTCTTCTTGGCACGGGCCTGGTCGATATCGTCGCCGCGCACGTCGGTCATCACGATCTTGGTGCCCTTGAGGCCATCGTTGAAGCCCTGGATGCGCTCCTTGGCGTTATCGGCACCGAGTAGCCCGACAAAGCCCATGCACTTGCCGCCGTTCGGCATCGCCGTCTTGGCGATCTCGGCCGCCTGCGTGCCGGCATCGACGTTGGACGAGCCGATATAGGCCACGCGCTTGGTCTGCGGCGCGTCGCTATCGGTGGTGAACAGCGCCGTCTGGGATGCGATCTTGTTCAGCCCGTCCGTCGAAGTTTTTGGGTCGACGGCCGAAACCATGATCCCCTTGACCCCGGCGGTGACCAGGTCGTCCATCAGCCGCTGCTGGATGGCGACCGACGATTGCTCGGGATATTTGAGTTCGAGACTGTAATCGGGCAGTTCGCCTTGTGCCTTCTTCATGCCGGCCTCGGCCGCCTTCCAGAAATCGGAAGCGCCGTTGACCACGAAGGCGAGGGTGGGCTTGTCTTGAGCGAGCGCTGGAGCCATCGCCGCGGAGCCGAGCATCAGGCCGGCCGCAAGCATGGCAGCGAATTTCACTGCAGATTTCATCAATTTCCTCCCGTTGGACTCCGCTGCTGTCGGCGGAGCCGGACATTGCGACAGTCGGCAGCCGAGAAATTCATCCTCCTCCTCAGGAGTCTCCCCGTTCCGGGAAGCCGATTTCTACGCGCTGCCAAGCAATGGTTAACTCAGATGCTAATATTAGTAAACACCGCAAGTATCGGACTGCCGCGCGGCCAGCGACAGTCGGTCACAACGCAACGGCATCGACGGCTTTGCAGCCTGCGCATTATACTCGTTTGAATTCATTGGGATTACCGTCGTTGCATTGCAACGCAGAGGCCAGAAGGGTCACAGGATGATTTTGAAGCCGATTTTCTTTGCCGCACTGGCAGCGGTGGCTTTTTCCGCCCCCGCTTTGGCGGACGGGCCGCATGGCTACTATCGCCACAACAACAATAACGGCGATGCCGTTGCCGCTGGCATATTCGGCCTCGCTGCCGGCGCCATCATTGCCGGCGCTGTCACCAACGCCAACCGCAACGGCGAGCGCGCGCACATCCAGGCCTGCCTCGATGCCTATCGGTCCTATGACGTGCGCAGCGATACTTATGCCAGCCGTGACGGTCGGCGGCGCTATTGCCGGCTGTAGCACTGCCTTGAGCACGGGTGCCGACCCTTGTGCAGGGCCGGCGCAACTGCCCTAGATCACCCGGCCGACCAGCGGCCCGCCTGCGAAAAAGTTCAAGAGATTGTCGGTGCCCCGCTGCCGCGACGCAGCAATCGATTCGGCCGATCGCCCCGCCATGTGCGGCGTCAGCACCAGGTTCGGCGCGGTGCACAACACCTCGGGCACATCCGGCTCGCCCTCGAAGACATCGAGCGCCGCCCCGGCAATGGTGCCGCGCTGCAGGGCCTCGACCAGCGCCGCGGTATCGACGATCGAGCCCCGTCCGACATTGACCAGATAGCCTTGGGGGCCGAGACGCTCCAGCACGTTAGCATCGACGAGGTGGTAGGTGGCTTCGCCGCCGGGCGCTGCGATCATCAGCACGTCGGATTGGGCGGCAAGCTCGGCGGCACTCGCGCAATACTGGAAGACGACGTCGGGCCGCGGCTTGCGATTGTGGTAGAAAACCGTGGTGTCGAAGCCCGCGACGCGGCGGGCATAGGCCATGCCGATCTCGCCGAGGCCGAGAATGCCGACACGCTTGCCGGTGAGCAGCGGCCTCTCGACCGCCGGCCAGCCGCCGGTGCGCACCGCCGCGTCACTGGCGGCAATGTTGCGCAACATGGCCAGGGTCAAGCCCATGGCGTGGTCGGCGACCGATGCGGCGTTGGTTCCCGATCCGGAGCTGACGGCGATGCCGCGCTCGGCCGCCGCCGCCAAATCGATGCTATCGACCCCGGCGCCCATGTTGTGGATCAGCTCCAGGCGCGGCAGGGTTTCCATGTCGGCGCGCGTCAGCTCGTTGGGGCCGCGGATGACGACCGCCCGCACCGTGGCGCGTACCGCCGGGGGGATTCCGGCAAAGTTCTCGTCGGAAGGCGCGTTGTGCACGACAAAATGCTCGGCGAGCAGGCTCAGGTAGTCATCTGCCAGTGGCATACGGATCAGCAGGTCAGGTTTCATGGGATATCTGGGGTTGCGGTTAGGCCTCACGACGGCCAAGCCGTGCTTAGTCAGCCCCCACGGCAGCGTCAAGCCGCCAGCGCCGGCCCCTCGCAGGGCCGGCTTTTTCGTAGGTCCGCCGCCTACCGGAACCGGTAGGTGAGCCGTCCCTTGCTGAGATCGTACGGCGTCATTTCACACAATACCTTGTCACCCGCCAGAACCCGGATGCGGTTCTTGCGCAGGCGCCCGGCAGTGTGGGCGATGATTTCATGCTCGTTTTCCAGTTTTACCCGAAACGTCGCATTGGGAAGCAGTTCCGTCACCACGCCCGGAAATTCGAGCACGTCTTCCTTGGCCATTGAGGCTCCTGAGCAGCCCGGTCGACGGGCCGAACTGTCGGCGGGTCTCTTCCGGGTATGTTGAGATCATTTGGTCTTCGAGCGACCGGGTTGCCCCAGAGGCCGAAGAGCTACGACAGTATTTCGACAAGGCCAGTATAGTGAAGGCGCGCCGGTTTGGGAAGCGCTCCGGCCACGCTGCCCTAGTGCAGCGGCCCCCAGGCAAACCCCGGCATCAGCGTCAGCTCGAAAATGCCGTAGGATTCGCAAAGCCCCGTCATCTGCGCGTGCCAGGCATCGATCTCCGCCGCCGTGTGCCCCGCGAGGCCCCCGGCGCCGCTGCCGACGAGGATCGGCTCGATCCCCATCCCCCGTGCCCCGAACACATCAGCCGGAAACTGGTCGCCGATCGACCCGATCCGGTTGGTTTCGGCCGGATAGAGGATATTGAGGCAGCGGGCATAGAGCCGGCCCGACGGCTTGCCATACAGCAGCACCTCGCCGCCTTGCGCGCGATAAAGGCTGAGCACGGTGGCAAAGCCCGGCGGCAGTTCCCCGCGCGGCGCCAGCGCCCGCACATCGGCCTTCGCGGCATAGAGCGGCAGCCGTCGCTGCGCCGCCTCGGGCAGCCAATGCAGGCTTTCCGGATTCTCGATCTCGGCGCCGGTCAGCGTCAGAAGGATGACTGCGTCGGCCTCGGCAATGCCGGCGACCCGCGGCAGCCGCCCCTGGTCGAACAGCGCCGTCTCCTCCGGGCTCGCCACCACGAAGTAGCGGCGGCTCGCGTCGGCCACGCCCAGCGATTGCGCTACCAGCGCCTGCTGCATCAGCTGGCCGGTGCTCAGGAGCCGGTCGTAAAGCTCAGGCGCCACCCCCAACGCCGCGAGGCGATCGATGTGAAACTGATCGTTCCTGCTCGATGCGGCGAGGATGACGGTGCGGACCTCCGCTGATTTCAGGCGTTGAAGTGCGTCGAGGGCGCCGGGATAGAGAGCGTCATGGCCGATAATGCTCCCCTCATCGATGATCAGGCCGTCGAAGCGGTCGATGATCGCAGAAAGGCCGGAGACAGGAACGATTGCGCGCATGCAAATCCTTTGGAAAATTCGTGATGGACCGCGGCAGGAGAGGCAAGGTCCATTGCAGCTCGAGCCGAGGCTGGTGCAGGTACGGCCTTCCCTATGGCCGATAATGGGATGCTACGCTCCAAGCTATAGCAGGCGTCGTGCGGTCTGGCGACCGCGGCCGATGACCTCGGCGTCGGTAATGTTTTGGCGGCAGCCCCCAAATGGGGGGTGTGGCTGCCACGCCCAAGCGCATACTGCGTCCCAGCGTCAAAGACCAAGCGGACGGAACGTTCCGCCGTCAAAGATATGAATCCAATTGTCCTGCAGGCCTGATGTTGTGACAAGCATTCGCTTGCTCGCAGCTCCAACCATATCAAGGAGATTTTCGATGACAAAGACGATGTCGTTTGTTGTTGCTGCTGCAATTGGGCTGTGCGGAGCGTCGTTCTTGACGCTGCCCGCACTGGCGCAGCCGGTCTTCTGCAGTGGCCCCTCCAGCGATACGCTGGACCCGATCAACGAGGACGCCGGCCACTTCGCCATCCGCCTCCGCGACGCCGGCATCAGCGCCTCGGGCGTGGAAAGCTTCGGCGGCTGCATCCGCGCCTACGTCACTGGCTCGGACGGGACCACGCAGATGGTTTATTTCGACCCCGAGACGCTGCAGCGGCTGCAGTGACGGTGACGTCAACAAAGCAGCCGGCCCCTGACGAGAGCCGGCTGCGCGCGCTGAAAACGCCGGCGATGGCTACTTGGTGAAGCCAAGATTCTCGATATGGAGGCTGAGCGTCGGGGTGATGGTGGACCCGGCGACGTTCTTGTTCATCAAATAGTTCAGCGTCTCGTAGTGGGTGAAGACCAGCGGGGCGTCGCTGCTGGTTGTGGTGCGGATCTGCTTGTAGAGGTCCTTGCGCTCGGCGTCGTTGGCGCTTGCGGCGGCCTTTTCGATCAGGGCATCGACCGCCGGGTTCGAGTAGCCGGTGGTGTTGATCGGGCCACCGGATTTGATCACCAGCGAATAGAAGTTATCCGGATCGATGGTGCGCTCCTGGTACGCACTGGTGATCTGGAAATTGCCGGCGACGAATGCGTCGTACCAAACGGATACGTCGACCGCCTTGATGGTCATGTCGATGCCGATCTGCTTCAGCTCATCCCGCACCACCTGGCCGGTCTTCAGCAGCTCCGGGTATTGCGATAGCCCCAAGTACTCGATGGTGAGCCCCTTCGGAAATCCGGCGTCGGCCAAGAGTTGCTTGGCCTTGGCGATATCGGGTGTCGCGCCGAAGACCCCCGACGGGTCGTACCAGCTCGAGCCGGTCGGCACTTCCTCGAGGCCGAGTTCGCCGGTGCCGAGATAGGCGACATCGCGGATGTCGGAACGGTTGATCGCCAGCGCGATCGCCTGGCGCACCTTGGCATTGTCGAACGGTGGCTTCTTGGTATTGAGCGCCAGGAAGTCCGGAATGCCGGCGACGGGGCTCGTGACATAGGTGAAGCGCGGATCGGTCTTCAGCGTCGGAACCTGCTGCAGCGGCACGGCATCCGCCCAGTCGAGTTCGCCGGCAGAGAGGGAATCGATGCGGCTCTGGTCGACCGGCAGGAATTTAAACGTGACCGAGTCGAGGTGCGGCAGGCCTGCCTTGAAGTAGGTGGGGTTCTTCTTGAGCGTGATGTGGTCGCCCTGCACCCATTCAACGAAGGCGAAGGGACCAGTTCCGACCGGATTGCGCGCCGGATCACCGCTCTCGATCGCCTTCTGGTTCACGATTTCGCCATTGGTGGCGAGGTTGGTGAGGAAGGGGCCGAACGGCGATTTCAGGTGGAACACGGCGACTGTCGGGTCTGTCGCATCGATCGATTCGATCTGCGAATAGAGCCCTGCATAGCCGCTTGCCGTCTTGGGATTGAGGATGCGCTCGAACGTATATTTCACATCGGCAGAGGTGAATTTTTCGCCGTTCTGGAAGCTGGCGTTAGGGACCAGGTTGAACGTCCACGTCGTGGGGTTGGTCTGCGTCCACTTCGTCGCGAGGTCCGGCACGAACTTGCCGGTCGCATCCATGTCGATCAGCTTGCTGAAAATGCCCTCATAGACCTGGGCACCGGTGTAGATCGACGACGTCGCCGGATCGAGAACGTCGGGCTCGCCGGTGAGGGCGGCGCGCAGGTCGCCGCCATCCTTGATAGCCGCCGTTTCCGCGGCGCTGGCGGAGGCTGCGAGGAACAGCCCCATCGAAATCGCGGCGAGGGCAAGAGTGATCCGCTTGGCACCGGTATGGCGCTTCGGGCCGTGCTGTGTGGAGTGCATAGAACTCTTCTTCCTTGGCTGAGGGGTGGGTCTAGCGGGAGATGCTGCGGACGAAATCGATGAAGGCGGTGTTGAACGGGTCTGGGCTCTCCCACAGGCAGGCATGCCCGCCTGCAACGGTTTTCCATTGCGAACCGGGGATTGCTGCCTGCAGTTTCTGCGACAGGCGCACGGGAATGAGGATGTCTTCCTCGCCTGCCAAAACCAGGGTCGGAACGGTAACCTTCGCCATCCGCTCGAGCGCATCGTGGTCCTGGATCACGGCCAACTGCGCGAGATAGGTCTCGACCGACATGTCGAGCGACGCCATCGCCGCGGCGAACTCGGCCGCATCGGCCGGCCGCTCTTCGAAGAACGGCCCGGTGAACGCCCAGAGGGAGACGTCGCGCATTACGAAGGGCACGTCGATCCGCTTGGCGAGATCGGCCCACATTGCGAACATGGTCTGGCAGAAGGCGTCGGCCTTGCCATAGGTGCAGGCGAGGGTCAGCGACTTGAGGTCGCTGCCATAGGCGATCGCGTATTCCTCCGCGATCATGCCGCCCATGGAGACGCCCATCAGGTGGAAGCCGCTGAGGCCCAAGTGATCGACCAGCGCTTTGGCGTCATCGGCGAGCAGTTTCGAGCTATAGGGCCCGGCGGGCTTGTCGGTGTGGCCGATGCCGCGATTGTCGAAGCGCAGGACGCGGTAGCCCGCCTCCACCAGAGCCGGGACTTGGAAACCCCACGACAGCAGATCATCGGCGAGACCGTTGATCAGGACGATGGTGCCGTTGCCGGTGTCTTCCCCATCGATCTGATAGTTGATGGTAATTCCGTTGACATGTGCTTTTGGCAAGAGAGTCTCCCTTCATGCGAACGGGTTAGCGAGGGCGGGGAACGGCGGCGAGCAGGGTGCGCGTGTATTGGTGCTGCGGGCGCTGCATCACCTGGTCCGTATCGCCGGTCTCGACGATCGCGCCGCGGAACAGCACCGCGACGTCATGGCTTACATGCTCGACGACGCCGAGATCGTGGGTGATGAAGATCGATGCGACGCGCAGATCCTGCTGCAGATCGAGCAAGAGGTTCAGGATCTGCGCCTGCACGCTCATGTCGAGGGCGCTGACCGGTTCGTCGGCGATGATCAGTTCGGGCTCGCTGGCCAGCGCCGCCGCGATCCCGACGCGCTGGCGCTGTCCGCCCGAGAGGTTGGTCGGCAGCCGGCTGGCGAGCGCGGGATTGAGGCCGACGCGATCGAAGAGGTCGAGCACGCGCCGGTCGCGGTCGGCGGGGGTGCCGATACGGAAGCAATCCAGCGATTCACGCACGCTGCGCCCGACCGGCCAGCGCGGATCGAGGCTCCCATAGGGGTCCTGGAACACCGGCTGCACCCGGCGACGGAAGTCCGACAACGCCCGCCCGGAGAGCCCCTGCACTTCGACGCCGTCGAAGACGACCTGACCGCTGTCCGGCTTGGTGAGGCCAAGAATGCACCGGCCAAGCGTGCTCTTGCCGCTGCCCGATTCGCCCACGAGGCCCAGGGTGCGGCCGCGCTGAACTGTCAGCGAGACGTCGTTGACGGCGGAAACCCGGCGGCGATTCCACAGCGGGCCGCCCAGGGCAAAACTCTTGCTGAGGTTTTCGACGCGCAGCAGGTCAGCCATGTTGCGCCTCAGCCTTTGCCGATGCCAATTCGGCTTCCCGCAGGCTCTCGACACTCCACTCGGCCGGGATCACCGGCAGGCGGGCGCCGCGCGGGGCACCCGCGGGATTGGAGGCCAGCAGCGCGCGGGTATAGGGATGCGTCGGGTGCGCGAACAAAGCGGCTGTGGCCGCGACCTCGAGCAGCTTACCGCCATACATCACCCCGACCCGGTCGCAGACCTGCGACACCACGCCTAGGTCGTGGGTGATCAGCAGCACGGTCGTACCGTGCTCCCGCCGCAGCGTATCGATCAGTTGCAGCACCTGCGCCTGGATGGTGACGTCGAGGGCGGTCGTCGGTTCGTCGGCGATCAGCAATTGCGGGTTGTTGGCCAGCGCCGCTGCGATGACGATGCGCTGGCGCATGCCGCCGGAAAAGCGGTGCGGAACATCGCCATAGCGCGAGGCTGCATCGGGAATGCCGACTTCGGTCATCAACCCGATCGCCCGTGCCTTTGCCGCGCGCCGGCTGATCGGTCCGTGTGCCCGCAAAGTCTCCGCGATCTGGTCGCCCACCGACCAGGTGGGGTCAAGACTGGCCGATGCATCCTGGAAGATCATCGAACTACAGCACGATGTGGAACACAAACGCCTTTTGGCCGGCCCGTTGAACCGGAGGTAAAACTGACATAAGCCGGG
>JAQGKB010000086.1 GCA_028290345.1 Hyphomicrobiales bacterium
CGGCCAGAAGTTGTTGCCGCCCACGTTTGCCGGGCAAGCCTTCTTGGTCGGTGCATCGGCCGTACGGTTGGTGGCAATGGCGTAGGTCTGCAGATCCTTCTTGGGATCGTATTCCTTCGGCTTGCCAGTCGTCGGATTGATGCCCGCCGTCCAGTTGATGCCTTCCATATAGGGGCTGGCATGCATGAACGAGCCCTTGTTGGCATCGAACGTGTAGAGGAAGCCGTTGCGGCCCGAGTGGGTCATCAACAACTGGTCCTTGCCGCCCACCTTGGCCTTGTAAAGGATGTGGTTGCCTTCTTCGTCATAGTCCCAGGCGTCATTGGGCGTGTACTGGAAGTACCACTTCATGTCGCCGGTCTCGGGATTACGAGCCAGAATGCTGTTGGTGAAGAGGTTGTCGCCCGGACGGGTTGTCGGGTCATAGGGAGGGACCGGGTTACCCGTGCCCCAGTAGACCAGGTTCTGTGCCGGATCGTAGCTGCCGGTCACGTACATTGCGCCGCCGCCGGTCTGCCAGGAATTGGCATCGCCCTTCCAGGTTTCCGAGCCAGCTTCGCCCGGAGCCGGAACGTTGTACTTCTTCCAGAGCTGGTTGCCCTTCAGGTCGTACGCAGCCAGCCAGGTACGGGTACCGGCGTCGCCGCCAGCTGCACCGACCAGGATTTCATTGTTCACGAGCAGCGGAGCGCCGGTGATTTCAACACGCGGCGTATCGCCGGTGATGTTCTTTTCCCAAAGCTGTTCGCCGGTGTCTTTCTTGGTCGCGATCAGCCGCGCCGGGCCGTTGGCAACCGAGATCACCATGTCGTTGACCAGTGCCACGCCGCGGTTGGCCTGCGAGGCCTTTTCCTGGCCCGGATCCATGGTCCAGACGATGCGCCCCATGTCGCCGGCGGTCGCGTCGATCTTGTAGACCACGCCCCAGGTGTCGGTGAGGAAGAGGAAGCCGTCTTCGGCGAGCGGCGTCGATTCGGTGTAGTTCGGCACTGCGTTGTTGAGTGCCACCGAGTAGAGCAACTTCAGACCCTTGACGGTCTTGGTGTTGATCATGTCGAGCGGCGAGTAGCGCTGGCTGAAATAGTCGCGATTATTGGTCAGCCAGTTCTGCGGCTCCTTGTCGGCGTTCACGATACGAGCGGTGGTCACGTCGGCTGCATTTGCAACCGCGCCCATCGCCAGGACGCCCGACAAGAGCGCCGTAGCGCTGACACAAGCCAACGCTGCGCGCCGCATGCGCAAAGACTTCGATTTCATGATAATTTCATCCCTTAATTTCACCCACGCCCCCTCTTGTGTGTGTCCTGCGGACGAACAAGATGGCCGTGCACCAAGAAGTTGGTGTTGGCCCGGAAACGCTTTGCCTGGTGGCACCCTCAGAGCAGTGTACGCGCCACTAATCCTAGTCTGCACCGAGCCTGTCAAGGCGACGGTCTCACGCCAAGCTTATAGGCAATTGGCATGATAAACATGGCCTTAACCTATCAGAGGGTGAAAGCAGCCACTCCCTAAACCGGCGATTAAGTACCCCGCGTCGAGCGGGCAGGATATCCTGTCATGCGCCAAAACTAGCCACCCGAAGAGCATCTCGCGCAAGCATGGCGATGGTCATTTCGAGTCATCGCATTGGTTAAAGCCAATGCCTAAGTCCTTCTGCGCTCCACCAGACTCTCCGGCTCGATATACTATTCTTGAACCCGAACGCGAGGGCTGAGTCTTCGCGCCGTCGCGCCCCGCGAGGACATCGGAACCGGGGCGTTATTGCTCGCGGCCCATATGCCGTAGGCGTGGCAATTTGTCGCGTCTCGTCGCCTTCGTCGTGTCCGGTTTATCGTTATTCCACGCTCCAGTGTCGGGATAGCGCCGGCCCGGCGGAAGCCCGCCTTGCGAGTCGCTGCCGGGCGAGGTACTTTGCATTGCAGAGTGGATTGGATGCGCCGCATGAAAGACCCTCTCGAGGAGGCCTTGGCCGATATCGTCGAGATTCGCAGCCAGATCGCTGCCAATACAGCGTTCCGCGGCTTCGGCCCCGCCACCTTGACCCTGACCGGCATCCTGCCGCTGCTCACCGCCGCCGCCCAGTCCCTGCTGCTCAAGAACCCGAGCGCCGACCCGCTGCTGTTCTTTGCCGGTTGGGTCGGCACCGCCATCGTCTGCATTGCCCTGATCGGCATCGAGATGCGCTTCCGCTCGCGCCAGCATCACTCTGGCCTTGCCGATGCGGTCATCTACAACGCCGTCGAGCAGTTCCTGCCGGCGGGCGCCGCCGGCGCCTTCCTGGTGCTGGTCCTTGCCCGTTTTGCACCGGCGACGCTATGGCTGGTGCCCGGCCTTTGGCAGGTCCTCGTCAGCCTCGGCATCTTCGCCTCGGTGCGCTCGTTGCCCCGTGCGGTGACCCTTGCCGGCGCCTGGTATTTCGTCGCCGGCTTCGCCGTCCTCATGCTGGCCAGCCAGGACCACAGCCTCTCGCCCTGGACCATGGGCGTGCCGTTTGCCGTCGGCCAGTTCCTGATGGCAGCCACCATCCACTTTTCAACGCGGAGGGCACATGACTGACACCGTCCCGCAAGAGGCCCACCTTTCCCAGGACGCCCGATTCTCCTATGAGGGGCTCGATCGCGTCATCCACGAAAAAGCCCGGCTCGGTGTGCTCACCTCACTGATCGGCCACCCCAAGGGGCTCGCCTTCGCCGACCTGAAGCGCCTCTGCGATCTCACTGACGGCAATCTCAGCCGCCACCTGCAGGTGCTGCAGGATGCGGGCCTGGTCGAGCTTATCAAGGGTTTTGAGCGCAAGCGCCCCCATACCATCTGCCATCTGACCGCCAGCGGCCGGCAGCGCTTCCTCGACTATCTCACCGTGCTCGAACGCGTCGTCCGAGATGCGGCGAGCGCGGCTAAGGCCGACGATCGTGCTGCCCGTATTCTCCCCGCCTGACCGCCCCAGACCGCCTTTTTTTGACAGGACACTCTGCAATGCAAAGTAATCTCCTCTCCAAACTGCATGTCGGCATCATCATGGACGGCAATGGCCGTTGGGCGCAGGCGCGCGGCCTGTCGCGCGGCCGCGGCCACGAGGCCGGCGTCGAAACGGTGCAGCAGGTGGTAGAGGCGGCGGTGGATCAGGGGATCGGCACCCTGAGCCTTTATGCTTTCTCCAGCGACAATTGGCGCCGCCCCAGCGCCGAAGTCGCGCTGCTGATGCGCCTGCTCAGCCGTTACCTGCGCAGCGAGGTGGCCAAACTTGTCGAAAACGGCGTGCGCCTCAAAGTGATCGGCCGCCGCGACCGGCTTCCGGGCGGCATGGCCGCCGAGATCACCCGCGCCGAAACCGCCACCGCGTCTGGCACAAAACTCGACCTGCGCATCGCCATCGATTATTCCGGCCGCGACGCCATCCTGCAGGCCGCGAGCCGGATCAGCTGCCCGGACGACCTCACCCGCGACGGCTTTGCTCGCCTCATCACCGGCGAGCTCGAGGCCCGCGACGTCGACCTTCTCATCCGCACCAGCGGCGAGCAGCGCCTCTCCGACTTCATGCTGTGGGAGTGCGCCTATGCCGAACTCTATTTCACCGATTGCCTGTGGCCCGATTTCGGCCCCGCCCAACTGCAAGCCGCCCTGCAAGAATTCTCCCGCCGCGACCGCCGCTTCGGCGCCCTCGTCGCCAGCACCGCCGCTTGAGGCGCGAGATCAGTTCAGTCGTCGCTGCTGAGTCTGCCCAAGCTGCAACCCAGCCCCTGAGGCGAGGGCCAGGGTGGCGTTCGTGCTCGATCCAGATGGCATCGTCATTGAGCTGGCGCAGCGTCCTTGACGTTCGCCATCTGCTCCTTGAGCCAGGTCTCTAGACTGCGCTTGTCGACGGCGCCCGCCCGCTGCGCCACGAGCTTCCCCTTGTGGAACAGCATCACTGTCGGAATGGCGCGGATCTCGTACCGGGCCGCGATCTCAGGTTCCGCCTCGGTATCGAGCTTCAGGAAGCGGAAGTCCGGCTCCATCTCCTTGGCGGCGCTTTCGTAGTAGGGCGCCATCGCCTTGCAGGGGCCGCACCATTCCGCCCAGAAATCGACAACCACCGGGATATCGTTCTTCATGATCTGCGGAAAAAATGTCTTTTGCGTCGCCGGCCACGCCTTGCCCATGAAGAGTTTGGTGCCGCACCGGCCGCATTTGGCGCCTTCCGGGTCTTGACCGGCAGGGATGCGGTTGGTCGCCGCGCAGTTCGGGCAAACGATGTGGGTGGGTTTGTCGCTCTTTGGCCAAGCCATTTTCGCCTCCTCAGGCTGAAACAGAATTGGATGCCGCGCCTAGCGCCGGCTGTCCAGCAGATTGGATAGCCGCCGCACGTCGGCCCGCAGCTTGCGCCGTACCTGCACCGGCTGCAGCCGCGTCGCCGCGCTGAAGCTGCGGCTGACCCGGCGCAGGCCATGCAGTTGATCGAGTAGGTCGAGGATCACGTCGATACCGTCCTCGTTGATCTGCAATTGCTCGCGCAGGTCGCTGATCAGGCGGGCCCTCGCCAGGTCCATCTCGGAAAAATCCCGGCCCGAATTGGGGCGGAGCCAGCCGTGTTGTACCCAATCTTCCAACGTCGGTTCGTCGATACTGGCGATCATCCGGAACTCCATCGTGTTCATTCAAGCCCCGCCGCTCTGCGTGGATTGTGCAACTTTCCCGCCTCCCAGCTCGAAACGAAGCGCTTGAGCTCCGCATCGGGCGGCTCGGGCAGGGCGATCTGCAGCGTCACCAATTCATCGCCACGGCTGCCGTCGCGCCGGCGCGCGCCCTTGCCTTTGAGGCGCAATACCCTGCCGCTGCTGGAGTTCTCCGGTATGCTCGCCCGCACCCGCCCCGTCGGGGTCGGCACCTCGATTTTGCTGCCCAGCATCGCTTCGCGCAGCGAGATCGGCAGCACCAGCCGGATATTGTCGCCGTCGCGCACGAAATAGGGGTGCGGCCGCACCTCTATCTCGACCAGGGCATCGCCCGGCGAGCCGCTGCCACTTCCCGGAGCTCCCTTGCCGCGTAGCCGCAGCACCTGCCCGTCCTCGGTGCCGGGCGGAATGGTGATGTCGATGGTCGTGCCATCGCCGAGGGTGACCTGCTTGGTCGCGCCGTTGACCGCATCCAGGAAGTCCACCGCCAGCCTGAAGCGGAGATCGGCGCCGCGCATGCGAAACGATGTTCTCCCGCCGCTGCGGCCGCCGAAGAGATCGGCGAAGATATCGCCGGCATCGCCAAGATCCGAAAATCCGGAGTTGTTGGCATAGGGGTTCTCGTCACCGCCGCCGGCATAGTCGCGGTAATAGCGCCGCTGCTGCGGCCGCTCATCGCCAGCCGCGTCGATCTCGCCGCGATCGAAGCGCGCGCGCTTGTCCTTGTCCCCCAGGATGTCCCAGGCGGCCGACAGTTCCTGAAATTTCCGCTCGGCCTGCTTGTCGCCCGGGTTCAGGTCCGGATGCAGCTTCTTGGCCTGCTGGCGGTAGGCTTTCTGGATCTCGCTATGCGAGGCATCCCGCTTCACGCCGATGACTTCATAAGGGTCGGTTGCCATTCGAATGTCCGTGTGCCCGCAGTCACAAACCCTAGTCAGTACCACCTCGTTCCAAATTGACCGTCGTCAAGTCGCTTTTCAAGCGACTCTAGATCATCTCCAGCGGGCGCTTGCTCGCCGGCGGGGAGAAGGCGGCGTCGAGCGTGGCAAGGTCGTCATCGGTCAGATCGATATTAGCCGCTAGCCGGTTCTCGCTGACGTGCTCTGCGCTCGTGGCCTTGGGAATGGCCATCACGCCTGGTTGCGTCAGGACGAACGCCAGGGCGATCTGCGCGGGCGTTGCGCCATGCTGGGCCGCGATGAGTTTCAGCTGCGGATGGTTGAGCAGCCGGCCCTGCTCGATCGGTGAGTAGGCCATGATCGGCACGCCGCGCTCCCGGCACCACGGCAGCAGGTCGAATTCCACGCCGCGGCGGGTGAGGTTATAGAGCACCTGGTTGGCGGCGACCGTATTGCCGTCGGGCACGGTATAGAGCTCCTCCATGTCCTCGACATCGAAATTGCTGACGCCCCAGTACCTGATCTTGCCGGCGTCCTGCAGGTCTTCAAAAGCGGCAACCGTCTCGCTTAGCGGAAAACGCCCGCGCCAATGCAGCAGATAGAGGTCGATCTGCTCGATCCCCATCCGCTTCAGGCTTTTCTCGCATGCGGCCTGCGTGCCCGCGCGGCTGGCATTGCCGGGCAACACCTTGCTGACTACGAACACCCTGTCGCGCCGGCCCTTGATCGCCTCGCCAACGATGCGCTCCGCCCCGCCGTCGCCATACATTTCGGCAGTGTCGATCAGCCGCATCCCCATCTCCAGTCCCAGCTGCAGGGCGGCGATTTCCTCGTCGCGCCGGCGCGGGTCCTCGCCCATGCCCCAAGTGCCTTGGCCGAGCACCGGCAGCGCTTCGCCGGAAGGTAGATCGATGGTTGCGAGGGCCTCGTTCATTCTGGTCTCCTGAGCTTCGCGGCAGTGTGCAAAGAGCTTCCCACATCGAGGAGCCCGAGCGTCCGTCCGCATTGCAACGCTCGTAAGTGCCAACGCCCAAAATGCCGGAACAGCTTAACGCGTTCACAACAATATTCCTGCGACACTGATCAGGTTTCGCGCAAGCGAGGAAGTAGACGCTACATAGAAGGTATCCGGCAATGGCAGAAGACGGAGCGGACGGCATTTCGCAGGCCATGTTCCAGCTTGCCCCGGTCTCCCTCTGGCTGGAAGATTACAGCGGTCTGCATCAGCTCTTCGGCGAGTGGCGGGCCGCCGGGATCACCGATCTGCGCGCCCTGTTTCAGGCCGATCCCACCATGGTCGGGAAATGCGCCGACCGGATCCGCATTCTCGAAATCAACGAAAAGACCAACAACCTGTTCGAATCCCGCGATCTCGAGCACCTTGTCGCCAATCTCGGCTCGGTGTTCCGCGACGACATGCTCGATACCCACGGCGAGGAGATGATCCAGCTCTGGGACGGGCAGCTCGAATTCTCCAACGTTTCGGTGAACTACAGCCTTGGCGGTCGCCGCATCGACATCCAGATGACCGGCCGGGTGCTGCCCGGCCATGAAGACCACTGGGATCGGGTGCTCATCGCCATCGAAGACGTGACCGAACGCGAAACCGCCCGGCGTCGCCTTGCGGAAAGCGCACTCTATGCGCAGGGCCTGTTTGCCCATTCTCCGGTTTCCCTTTGGGTCGAGGATTTTTCTTCCATCAAGCAATTGCTCGACGAGGTCCGCGCCCAGGGCATCGTCGATTTCCCGGTGTTCACCGATGTACACCCCGAATTCGTCGAGCGCTGCATGAGCGAGATCAAGGTGCTCGACGTGAACCAGCAGACGCTGGAGCTATTTGGCGCGGCGGACAAGGCCACACTGCTGAATCGCGTCGGCGACATCTTCCGCGACGACATGCTGCCGCATTTTCGCGAACAGTTGATCGACCTCTGGAACGGCAAGCTGTTCCAGCAGCGCGAGGTGATCAACTACTCGCTCTCGGGCGAAGTGGTGCACGTGCTGCTGCAGTTCTCGGTGCTGCCGGGCCATGAAGACGACTGGTCCCTGGTGCAGGTCGCCCTGACCGACATCACCGCCCGCAAGAAGGCCGAGTCCTATCTAGAATTTTTGGGCAAGCACGATGTGCTCACCAAGCTCTACAACCGCTCATTCTACGTCGACGAGCTCAACCGCATCGATCGCAAAGGCCTGTCGCCGATGTCGGTGTTGATGATCGACGTCAATGGCCTCAAGCAGGCCAATGACCTCTGGGGCCACGCCGCCGGCGATGCCCTGCTGCGCCGCGCCGGCGAAGTTCTGGCCAAGACCGTCGAAAAGCCCTGTTGCGCTGCGCGCATCGGCGGCGATGAATTTGCCCTGCTGCTGCCCGGCGTGGATGAGCATGGCGCCGAACTCATCGCTGCCAATCTCGAGAGCATGCTGGTGCTCAACAACCAGTTCTATCCCGGCCTGCCGCTCAGCCTCGCCGTCGGGGCCGCCACCCGCGCCGAAGCCGAAAGCATCGAGGACGCCATCAAGCGGGCCGATCTGCTGATGTACCGCGCCAAGCAGGACTACCACAGCCAGTCCGCCGCCGAGCTCCGCGCCGCGCAACGAGCCTTCGATGACTGGCAGCAGTAGCCCTGGGAGCGCTGTCTTTAACCAAAGCCGTCAGCCGGCGAGTTCCTAAACTTGCGTGTGTTGGACATTCAAATGCTCTTTCGTTCGCCGATAAATCAACGACCGCCAG
>JAQGKB010000100.1 GCA_028290345.1 Hyphomicrobiales bacterium
ATGTAGAGGAAGCCGTCCTTGGCCAGCGGCGTCGCTTCGATGCCGCCGACGCCGAACGATGAGGGCTCGAGCCCGCCGAGCGGCACGGCAAACGCCAGTTTCAGGCCCGAGACATTGTCCGGAGTGATATTCTTCAGCGGCGAAAAGCGATCGGAATTATAGGTGCGGTGCACCATCAGCCAGTTGCCGGCTTCCGCATCGCTGCCCGCCTTGAGCAGGCGGTCCGATGATACCAGGCTGCCGGCAGCCATCTCCGCCGGTTTTTCGGCCGGTTTCGCGGCCTCCTGAGCCCAGCCCGGACTCAAGAACATGGACGTTCCCACCAAAGCCAGGCCGGCCGTCATTAAGCCCGTGGTCAGGGCATTGCGCATTGTCATGGTCTCCCCCTCCTAGGATTGAATTCTTTGTAGGGAAAACCATGTTGACAACAGGCAGGGCCAAGTTTCGCCTATCTTGAATATTGGCGATTGCGCGGAACCTGCTTTGCAGGCAGGGCATTGAAAAAGGGGCGTTTTTTTTCGCCAACCTCTCCGCTGCCCCGCCGATACAGTCGCTTTGCTTCAACTGGCCTTCGGCAGTTCCACGATGCCGTCGGGCGACATCTCGCGATTGTAGTCGGTGCGGCAGAATTCGATGATTCTGCGGAAAACATTGGCGTATGCGGGAAGCGTCATCAGGTGCTTGGGCATGGCCAGCACCATGGTCCGCGTCAGCGTGTCCAGTGGGAAGATCCGCAACTGCTCGCGCACCGACAGCGGCAGGTTGGGCAGCAGCGACATTGGACAATGCGTCGTCGCCAGCCCCTCCGCCACGATGTCCACCGCCATGGCGTAGGTTGTGGCCGAGAAGGTCGGCGTGGCCTCGGGGATGGTATGCCGGTACCACTCCTCCGATCTTGAGCGCATCGAGATGTTGACGTCCAATTCGACGAAGTTTTTCAGCGTCCGGCTGAGCACTGCCGGGCGGCCGTTGCGCGACAGGGCGTGCTTGATTTCAGCCAGCGGCACCGAGCTGGGCACCACCCATGCCATGGCGTCGTTGAACAGCGAACTGATCGCGAACGAACCCCGGTCGTCCGCAAGCGCTTCCTCATTGACGATGGCGAAGTTGAGCTGATGCAGGCGCAACTGCTCAACCAGTTCCGCGCTGCTCATGGCGAACTTGATCTCGAACTTGACGAAGCCCGGCTCCTCGCTGGCAATGCGCGCCGTCGCGGCCGCAAAGCGACCGCGCAGCGTCGGGGTCACGCCCATGCGGATCGTGACGCTGTTGTCGACAAAGCGCTGCCTGTGCTCCGACACCGTGCTCTGCAGGCGCCGCAGCAGTTCGTCGCCGGCCTTGAACCAGTACTCGCCGGCCGGCGTGAGATTGATGACTCCGGTTCGATTACGTTGGATCAGTTGTGACCCAAGCTTCTCCTCAAGCTTGGCCAGTTGCTGCGAAATCGAAGGTTGCGAAAGGCCGATGCGCCGAGACGCTTTAGTGATCGATCCTGCGATCACCACGGCCTGAAAAATCTGTAGTTGTTTGAGCGTGATATCCAAGTGACGGTTCCTCCACGTCACCGATGTGATCACGATATATTAAATTGGAAAAATTGATAATTAGTCTTAGTCCCGAAACGACGAAACCAGCACAAAAAAAGAACGGACGGGCGACCCGGCCCATCCGTCCTGAATTGCTTCGATGCTGCCTATTTCGCAGTGGAGATTGACTGCAGGTAAGCGACGACATTGTCGACATCGGCCTGGTCGGGCAAACCGGCAAAACCCATCTTGGTGCCCGGGACTTCCGTGCGCGGCGCGTGCGTGAACGCGGAAAGCAATTCCGGCGTCCAGGCCGGATTCTTGGTGCCGAAATCAATCATCGCCTGCGAATACTTGAAGTCGGGATACGTGCCGGGCTTACGGCCGACAACATCGTTCAGCACTGGGCCGATCTTGTTCGTCGCGCCGGGGCCGACATTGTGGCAGGTCGCGCACTTCTTGAACACGGTTGCACCTGCCGTGGCATCGCCGGCAGCCCAAGCCGAACCAGTCGCCGCCAAAAGGGCGAGTGCCGCCATAGCCAACATTTTCATCTATATTCTCCTTATTCGAAATCACCAGCAGCCTGATGACAGCCTCGGCATTGAAGCTCGATTATCTATGTGCGGGCAATGGGAAATTCGTAGCACCGCGTTGCAAGCGATAGGCTGACAGCGCCCGGCGAGCAAGCGTGATTTGGCAATCGGCATGAGTCTTGCTTAACTAGTTCTTGTGTTCCCGGGCGACGATCCGGCACGGGCCCGAAGTCCCCGGGAAATGGGCGGAATCACCGCTCCGCTGCACGCCGCCGCGGGCAAATCGACCAGCGATTTTGCCCCGTCAACGCAAAAACCTATGGGACGCATTGGAAGAGACGATTACGGCCAGCTCAATCGAGCATGCTAGCGATGAGACACCATTCCGATCCGCTGGTGCGGTTTGAATTGCGGCGGGCTCTGACTACCTAGGTCCTGCGAGGAGACATGGTGACAGAATTTCGTGAGATGATCATCGGACGGCCGATCGAGCTGCGCGACTATGCGCCTGTGCTGCGCTGGCTGCTGCTCAACTGCCTGGCGGCATTCGGAATCTTGGTGCTGTGGAACATTGGACTGGTGCAAACCATGTTCGAGACCGACAGGACCCACATTTCAACATTGATCCTCGTAATCTTTGCTTTCACCGCCCTGCACTGCCTGGTGCAGACCTCGGAGGTGTCGCGGCAGCTGGTCGCGGCCCGCAAGGTGCGCGACGTAATCGCCTCCGGCGCCGCGCCCGGCCTGCATCTTGGCGGAGGCCGCGTGCTCACCGCCAACGGCCGCCCGCTCGAGCCCGGCGTCATGACCGCCCACATCGCCAACCTGATCACGAAGTCCGAACTGCAGAACAGCGGTCATATCGACCAGACGCTGCTGCTGCGGGCCCTGGCCGACAAGCTGCGCAATCGCGAGAAACTCGGGCTCTTCGTCTCCGAGGCGCTGTTGCGCCTGGCCCTGCTCGGCACCGCCATCGGCTTCATCCTGATGCTGATTCCGATTGCCCAGCTCAAATCCTTCGACGCCGAAACCTTGCGCATCGCCCTCTCCGGCATGACCAACGGCATGGCCATCGCGCTCAACGTCACCGTCACCGGCATCGCCAGCGCGCTCGTGCTGAAATTCGAGTACTACCTGCTCGACGGCGCCATTGCGGAACTCTTCGACATGATCACCGAAACCACGGAGATCCATGTCATGCCCGCTCTGGAACGGAACCTCAATGCACGAACCTAGCCTGTTCTCCGGCCAGAGCGACGACGGCACCTTCGTTCCGTTCACCGACATCCTGTTCAATGCCCTGCTCGGCTTTTCAGTGATGGTTTTCATCGCCTTCTCGCTGATCCGGCCGAACGCCAAGGCGGGCGATGTCGACGTCAAGGCCGAGTTCATCATCACCACCACCTGGCCGGACAAGAACCCGGACGACATCGATACCTATGTCGAGGACCCGGTGGGCAACATCGTCTGGTACCACTCGCTGCAGAAAGGGCTGATGAGCCTCGATCGCGACGATCGCGGCAATTACCTCGACGAGGTGACCGTCAACGGCAAGACCGTGAGCTTTCCACTCAACCAGGAAACAGTCACCATCCGCGGCGTCGTGCCGGGCGAATACATCGTCAACGTCTACCATTTCACCAACCCGACGGGCGAACCGGTGCCGGTGAGCGTCAAGATCGAGAAGATCAACCCGACCCTGAAGGTCGTCTATTACGACACCCTGACCCTGGGCAAGAAAGGCGACGAAAAGACCGTCGTGCGCTTCACCCTTGATGACAATGGCGCGGTTAGCGACCTCAA
>JAQGKB010000358.1 GCA_028290345.1 Hyphomicrobiales bacterium
CCTGGGTCGAATGGGGGCGAGGGGTGTTCATGGGCCGCATTCTGTCGCGGCCGCGTCGCGACGCCATGACCTGCGAGGTCATCGACCGCATGCCCAACGGGGAAGACCGACTACAACGGCTGACATTGTTCCCCGCTATCCTTCAGAGGCTTCCACGAACACACAGGAGTCTCCCTATGGCCAAAGCACCGGCACACGCCTTTGCGTCCACCCTCAAGACCTTCAAGACCGCATCGGGCAAGTCCGGCAAATACTGGTCCCTGAAGGAGCTGGCCAAGCAATACCCGACCATCGAGCGCCTGCCGGTCTCGATTCGCATCGTGCTCGAGTCGGTGCTGCGAAATTGCGACGGCCAGAAGGTGTCGGCCAAGCACGTCGAAGAGCTGGCCCACTGGGCGCCCAATGCCGAGCGCGTGGACGAAATTCCGTTCGTCGTCACCCGCGTGGTGCTGCAGGACTTCACCGGCGTGCCGCTGCTGGCCGACCTGGCCGCCATGCGCAGCGTGGCCCAGAAGCTGGGCAAGTCGCCCAAGACCATCGAGCCCCTGGTGCCCGTCGACCTGGTGGTCGACCACTCGGTGATGGTCGACTACTACGGCACGCCCAAGGCGCTCGACCTGAACATGAAGCTGGAGTTCCAGCGCAACAACGAGCGCTACCAGTTCATGAAGTGGGGCATGCAGGCTTTCGACACCTTCCGCGTGGTGCCCCCGGGCTTCGGCATCGTGCACCAGGTGAACCTGGAGTACTTTGCGCGCGGCGTGTACACGAGCCCGAACGACAAGGCCGACGTACCCACCTACTACCCCGACTCGCTGGTGGGCACCGACAGCCACACCACCATGATCAACGGCGTGGGCGTGGTCGGCTGGGGCGTGGGCGGCATCGAGGCCGAGGCGTGCATGCTCGGCCAGCCCATCTATATGGTCACGCCGCCGGTCGTCGGCTTTAAGCTCAAGGGCTCGCTGCCGGAAGGCGCGACGGCGACCGACCTCGTCCTCGTCATCACGCAAATTCTCCGCAGCCATGGCGTGGTGGAAAAGTTCGTCGAGTTCCATGGCGAAGGCCTGGACCACATGACGGTCGCCGACCGGGCGACGATCGCCAACATGGCGCCCGAGTACGGTGCGACGATGGGCTTTTTTCCGGTGGACGGACAGACGCTGGATTACCTGCGCCTCACCGGCCGCGAAGCGGCACAGATCGATCTCGTCGAGCGGTACGCCAAGGAGCAGGGGCTATGGCGCAACAGCAAACTCACGCCCAAGTTCACCGAGGAGCTGGAGCTGGATCTGGCGACCGTGCTGCCCAGCGTCGCCGGCCCGCGCCGGCCGCAGGACCGGATGGAGCTTCGTGGCGTCAAGCAGGCGTTCGAGTCGGCGCTGGTGGACGTGTTCAAGAAATCGGTCGGCCAGTCCGCCACTCCGCGGCTCGACCGATGGTCGGCCGAAGCGCCCGTGCAGACCCTGTCCACCAAAGGGCAGCAGGCTGAGAGCCGCGGCGAGGATGAGGCCGCCGTCGCCGAGGCTGAAAAGGCCGAGGAAGGGATGGAAGCCGCGACCACCGAACACCTCAAGAGCAAGAAGGACACCGCCATCGCCGCCCTCGACGACCAGTGGGTCAAGCTCACGCACGGCGACGTGGTCATCGCGGCCATCACGAGTTGCACCAACACCAGCAACCCGTCCGTGATGATCGCGGCGGGGCTGTTGGCGAAGAAGGCGATCGAGAAGGGCCTGTCGGTCAAGCCGTACGTGAAGACGAGCCTTTCGCCCGGCAGCCGCGTGGTGACGGATTACTTCAACAAGGCCGGCCTGACCCAATACCTCGACCAACTCGGATTCCAGACCACCGGCTACGGCTGCATGACCTGCATCGGAAACAGCGGCCCGCTGCCCGAGGCCATCGCCAGCGCGGTGGAGAAGAGCGACCTGGTGGTGTCGGCGGTGCTTTCGGGGAACCGCAATTTTGAAGGCCGCATCAACCCGCACGTGAAGGCCAATTACCTGGCCAGCCCGCCGCTGGTGGTGGCGTTCGCGATCGCCGGCACGGTGGACGTGAACCTGATGGACGAGCCGCTGGCGAAGAACAACAAGGGGGAATCGGTCTACCTCCGCGACATCTGGCCGACGCAGGCGGAAGTCAGCGCGACGATGGCGAAGGCGATCAGCCCCGACATGTTCCGCAAGCAGTACGGGAACGTGGCCGAGGGGAACCCCGAGTGGAACAGGATTCCGGTAAAGGGGGGCGAGCTGTTCGAGTTCGAGGAGAGCAGCACCTACATCCAGGAGCCGCCTTTCTTCGCCGACCTTTCCGCGGAGCCCAAGCCGATCCGGCCGATCAAGGGCGCACGGGTGTTGGTGATGGTGGGGGATTCGGTGACGACCGACCACATTTCCCCCGCCGGCTCGATCAAGAAGGACAGCCCCGCGGGGCGGCACCTGATGGAGCACGGCGTCATGCCGCTGGATTTCAACAGCTACGGCGCACGCCGGGGCAACGACCGCGTGATGACCCGCGGCACGTTCGCCAACATCCGCCTGAAAAACCTGCTCGTGCCGGGAACCGAAGGGGGCGTCACTCGCTACCTGGGCCTTCCGGGCGAGTTCGGTGAAGAGGTAACGAGCATCTTCGACGCCTCCACCAACTACCAGAAGGCGGGCGTCCCGCTGATTGTTCTGGCCGGCAAGGATTACGGCATGGGCTCCAGCCGCGATTGGGCGGCCAAGGGCGTATACCTTCTTGGAGTGAAGGCGGTCATTGCCGAGAGCTTCGAGCGCATTCACCGCAGCAACCTGGTGGGAATGGGCGTGCTGCCGCTGCAATTCCACCGCGGCCAGAACCGTACGAGCCTGGGATTGGACGGGACGGGCGCGTACGAGATCGAAGTGGGCGCGGCCCTTAAGCCGCTGCAGGAAGTCAAAGTACGCGTGACCAACCGCGAAGGCGGGACGCAGGAGTTCTCAACCGTCTGTCGGATCGACACGCCCGTGGAAATCGACTACTACCGCAATGGCGGGATCCTGCACACGGTCCTGCGGAATATGCTGCGAAAGAACAGTCAATGAATCTTGTAGGGTGGGTGTACTCGCCCACCGTGTCGCGGAAAACGGTGGGCGAGTACGCCAATATCGTCCGGCATTTCCGTTGCCGCGAATTAACGCGATCTTCACTTGCGCTTTTTGCGCCGACGAGGCATTCTACCGGGCATCGAGACGGCTGAGCCATCCACGC
>JAQGKB010000166.1 GCA_028290345.1 Hyphomicrobiales bacterium
GGCCGGCTCCACACCGGCCCGAGTGAGCGCAGGCCCATGTCGTAGAACAGGTAGAGGGCGTCCAGGTCGGGGCCGATGGCTTCCGCCCCCTCCATATGCATGACGCCAGCGATCTGGCCTTGGTTGAAGGCTTTGCGAACAGCCGACGCGCTGCGACAGAGGGCAAAGTCGATTGGCGCGGCGCGCTCCATCCACTGCAGATGACCAGCCATCGCCAATGCCACCGGTTGGGTCGTCTCGTGGGTCATCAGCTCGGGCAGCGGGACTTCGAAGGGAACCTGCTTCATCAGGGCCTGGAAATCCAGGCCCGATCCCTTGCTGGCCGAGGGCACGTAGATGGCGAACAGGCCACCGGCAAAGCCAGCACGCTTCATCCGACCAAGATCGAGGTGACCGGTGCCCGACGAGCCGAGCCAAAGCGCTTCGCGTTGCTGGGGGGCCTTCTGGAGGCGCAGCAGGAAGTCGTTATGGCCGTCGAAAAACCGGATGGGGTCAGTCACGTGGGAATCCTCTCGCCGAGCGAGTCTTGTGCACGCTGGCGGCTTATGCTGACAGTATCGGGCGCCTGCGATCAACCCGGCGCTGGAATTATTTTGTCAGGGGGCGGCATGGTTTCCCACCGCAGGTCGGAACGGCCTGCACCGTCAAGGCCGGTGCCGAAGTCCGATTGGGACCGGCCGCCCTGGAACCGCTGGTCGTTCCAGCATGTCCGGGAAATCCTGCCGACGGCAGAAGTATGGCGAGGGCGCGGGCCGGTTCGTCAGCTGCCGCGCGACGAGCGGCAGTTGGACGAGCTGCCGGTTGACGGCGTCGGCGGCAAGACTGTGACACTGCGGGATTTCCTGGACCAGACCTATACCGATGGCTTCCTCGTCCTGAAGCGCGGTGCAGTTGTCTACGAGCGCTACTTCAACGGCATGGACGAGCGCACGCTGCACCTGTCGCAGTCGGTGGCCAAATCCTTCGCAGGGATCTTGGCCGGCATTCTTGCCGGACGCGGAATGATCGATGTGAACGCGCCCGTCACGGAAATTGTGCCGGAGCTGGAGGCCACCGCCTACAGGGGTGCCCGAATCCAGCACCTCCTCGACATGGCGAGCGGTGTGCGCTTCAGCGAGGATTACACCGATCCCTACTCGGGCATGGGCCGCGCGGACGTGGCTTCGGGCTGGAAGTCGATTCCGACCGGGGCCGACCCCCGGTTGCATTGGCCGCAGACCATTTTTGAGTTGATCCTCGGCCTCCGTGAGCGCGAGGCCGAGCACGGTGATCGGTTCTCCTATCGGTCGATCGAGACGGACGTGCTCGCCTTCGCACTGGAGCGCGCTTCGGGCAAGCGCTTCGCGCAGCTCCTTTCCGATGAGCTCTGGCAGAAGCTCGGCATGGAGGAGAGCGCCAACATGACCGTCGACAGCGCCGGCTTTGCGCTTGCGGATGGCGGCCTCAACGCTTGCCTCCGTGACTACGGACGGTTCGGCCAGATGATCGTTGAAAATGGCGCGGGGATTGTGCCGGCGTCCTGGATCGAGGCGACCCGTTCGGGCGACCGAGCGGTGTTCGGCACGCCCTTTACGTCAGTCCTGCCCGAAGGGGCGTATCGCAACCAGTTCTGGATCGAGGACCAACAGAGCCGCAATCTCATGGCGCGCGGCGTGTTCGGCCAGCTCATCTACATCAGCTGGAAGCATCAGATGGTGGTGGTGAAGCTCTCGAGCTGGCCGAATTTCGTCAATTCGGCGTGGACCCTAACGACGCTCGAGGCGGTCCGCCGAATCGGAACGGCGCTCAGTCGATCCGCATGAGCGAGGACCACGGCGCTCAACCCTTGATCCTCCATCAGCCGGTGTACGCGGTGCCGTTCGAGAAATCCCGGCACCGCGCCAAGCTTACTTGGTCGTGAGGTTGTAGTAGGTCACGTCGGCCGACGGACCCTGGACAAAACCCTGCACGCTGGCCCGGTCCGCCCGCTGCGAGGTCGACTGGAACATGATGATGTAGGGGCCCTGGTCGAGGACCTTCTTTTGCAGGTCGATGTAGTCCTGCTTGCGCTTCTCTTCGTCGCGCTCGCTCGCCGCGGCGGCAACTGCCGCCGTAAAGGTGGTATCCTGCCAGGCGTTACGCCAGGCCAGCGGATGCCCTGCCGCACCGTCGGAGTTGTCGGTATTGGTGACGAAGCCGTCTGCATTGGTATGGGGGTCCATATAGTCCGGGCCCCAGTAGACCATCAGCATCTGATGCTGGCGGGCGCGGTACTTGGTGAGCAGCGGCTTCATCTCGGCGGGAACAATGTTCACCTTGATCCCGCCCTGGGCCATGGTCGACTGCACCGACTGGGCCATGTTGGCGAAGGGCGCGAAGTTCGGCGCGTCCAGATCGATGGAGAAGCCATTCGGATAGCCGGCCGCGGTCAGAAGCTCCTTGGCCTTGGTCGGGTCGAACTTGTACGGATTGTCGTCATAGGACGCCCAGAAACCCGACGCCCAGAATGATTGATGGACCTGCTCTGCGCCCTTCAGGAAGGAGCCCGCCATGCCGTCATAGTCGACGAGATGGCGCAGCGCCTGGCGTACGCGGGGGTCCTGCAGTTCCTTGGTCTTGAGGTTGAGGCCAATGTAGTAGAGCAGCGCCTGCGGGACTGTCGTGACCTTGACGTCCTTGTTGCTCCCGATCGCGGTGACCTGGTCGGGCGTAAGGTTCTCGGCGATGTCGACGTCGCCCTTCTCGAGCGCGAGGCGCTGCGCGGAGGCTTCCGGAACGTGCCGGATGAAGACGCGCTTAAGCTTGGCGAGACCGCCCCGGTAGGCAGGGTTGGCCTCAAGCACGACCGAGTCATTGGGTGTCCACGACTTGAGGACGTAGGCGCCGGAGCCGGCTGACTTGGTCTTGAGCCAGGCATTGCCCATGTCGCCATTGGCCTCGTGGGCCATCACGACCTTCATGTCGACTACGGAACCAACGACTGAGCCCAGCAGGGCATAGACGAGGGTCGGGGCAAAGTTCGCGGTGATCGTCACCTTGAGCGTCGACTCGTCGGGCGCGGTGATCAATTTGTCCACGTTGTCCTTCGTCCAGCCGAGCTGGCTCAGGAGGAACACCGGGGTCTTTTCGAGTTTGATCACGCGCTGCAGCGAGAAGGCGGCGTCGGTCGCGGTGATCGGATCGCCCGAGGCAAACTTCTGGCTGGGGCGGATCTTGAAGGTGAAAGTTTTCCCGTCGTCGCTGACCGTGACGCTTTCGGCGACGCCACCGACGAGCTTGGTGATGTCGGTCGGCTCGAACCTCATGATGCGGTCGTAGGTGTTGGCGATAACTTCGATGCCCGACAATTCGTAGGCTTCGGCCGGGTCAAGCGAGATGATGTCGTCTATCTGCTTGGCTATCACCAGCGTGTCGGCCGGCGTCGCAGCCATCGCGTGGGGCGAGAGCACAAGAAGCGCGCCCGCCGCCAGTGCGTATTTGAGGGCTTTCAACATGAAGTTCTCCCAGGAAGTTGTTAAATGCTTTGACCGAAAGGTCTCGCCGCAATCCGGTCATACTGTGACCTTTTTGCATTCACGACAAGACGACTTGATTTTGACTTGGGGCGCGGGTGAAGCCCCGGCTGGCAGCGATGAGTTCGCGCGTGTAATCGGCTGTCACGGTGCCCGATCGCAGGTCGGCGGCGCTGATGATCTCCACCAGCTTACCCAACTGCATGATGGCGATCCTGTTGCAGAGATGCGCAACGACCGCGAGATCGTGACTAACCAGGATGCAGGTGAGGCTGTAGCTCTGCCGAAGGTTCGCGAGGAGATTGAGGATTTCCGCCTGGATGGAGACATCGAGTGCCGAGGTTGGTTCGTCGAGCAGCAGGACAGGCGGCCTGAGGATGAGGGCTCTCGCAATGGCGACACGCTGGCGCTGGCCACCAGAGAGCTGATGCGGGTAGCGAAATCGATGCATCGGCAGCAGCCCCACATCGGCGATCGCCGCCATCACCTTGTCGTCTATGTCGGCGACGCCATGGATTACCAACGGCTCGCGCAGAATTCCGTCGACGGTCTGGCGGGGGTGCAGCGACGCGTAGGGATCTTGGAAGACTAGCTGCAGCAGGCGCCGTTCCGCACGACTGCGCCGCCGCGCGGCCGGCCGGCCGTCGACCTCGAGAACGGAGCTCGTGGAAGGCACCAGACCGGCAATCGCCTTGAGCACCGTCGATTTGCCCGATCCGGATTCCCCCACGATGCCGAAGGTTTCGCCGGCCGCCACGTTGAACGAGATGCCCTGCACGGCATGGATGGATCGGCCGCCATTGTGGAAGGTCACGTTAAGGTCGTCGACCGCGATCATTTCAACCATTCCGGATCGCGAGTGACGGTTGCAAGTTCGGTGCGCTGGATGTCCAGGGACGGTGCGGCCGCGACCAGCGCGCGGGTGTAGGGGTGACGCGCGTTCTGCAGATCCCGGGCCGCGCATTCCTCGACGATCTTGCCGCCGTACATGATGAGGACCCGGTCGCAAAAACTCGAAACCACGGTCAGGTTGTGGCTGATGAAGATCAGTCCCATGCCGCGCTCGCTCACAAGGTCGTCGAGGATCCGCAGCACTTCGTTCTGTACGGTCACGTCGAGGGCCGAGGTGGGTTCGTCGGCAATGAGGAAGTCCGGCTCGGCGACCAGCATCATCGCGATCATGACGCGCTGGCCCATCCCGCCGGAAAGCTGATGCGGATAGAGCTGGTAGGTCAGCTCGGGGTCGCGGATCCGCACGGCTTCGAGCATGGCTAGGGTCCGCGCCGCGGCTTGCTTGCGAGTCATGCCCAGATGCAGCAGGCAGGTCTCGCCGATCTGAGCGCCGACGGTCTTGACCGGGTTCAGCGAGTATTTGGGGTCCTGCATGACCATCGACATGCGCCGGCCACGCAGGCGTTGCCAGTCCCGCTCGGTGCATTGAAGGAGGTTTTGGCCGGCGTAGGACATGGTTTTGGCGGTGACGATACCGGGGCGTGGGACGAGGCCGAGCAACGCGCGGCCGGTGGTCGATTTCCCCGACCCCGATTCTCCGACGATGCCCAACCGTTCCCGGCCCAGCGTGAAACTGGCGTTGCGCACCGCCCGCACGGCCGTCTCTCGACCGGGAAAGGTCACATTCAGGTCTTCAACAGTGAGGAGTGGATCGGTCATGCCGATTTCGGATCGAAGACGTCGCGCAAGCCATCGCCCAACAGGTTGAAGCCAAGGCTGACAATGAAGATGGCAATGCCGGGGATCGTGGCGACCCACCATTGGTCGAGGATGACGTCGCGGCCGGACGAGACCATTGCCCCCCATTCGGCGGTAGGTGGCTTCGCCCCCAGGCCGAGAAATCCGAGCCCCGCAGCCGTCAGGATGATGCCCGCCATGTCGAGTGTGAGGCGCACGATGACCGAGGACAGGCAGAGCGGCACGATGTGCCGGAACAGGATCCGCCTGGTCGAGGCGCCCTGCAGCACCACCGCCTGAATGAAGTCACTTCCCGCGATCGTCATGGTTTCCGAGCGTGCAATGCGCGCATAGGCCGGCCAGGCGGTGAGCGAGATGGCAATGACGGCGTTCTCGATGCCGGGTCCGAGCGCGGCCGCAAAGGCGAGCGCCAGCACGAGACGCGGGAATGCGAGGAAAATATCGGTGATGCGCATCAGCACCACATCCACCCAGCCGCCCAGGTACCCTGCGATCGTTCCGACGGCGAGGCCAATGGGTGCGACAACGATCGAGACGAGGGCGACGATGGTCAGGGTCACCCTCGCGCCGTAAAGTGTTCGGGCAAAAACGTCCCGGCCAAGCTCGTCGGTTCCGAACCAGTGCGCCGCCGAGGGCGCCGCCAGCCGACCCGCCAGGTCCTGGTCCAGCGGTGACTGGCCCATGGTGAGGAGGGGCGCAAAGATCGCGAGGAACACCAGCACCGCGACGATCACGAGCCCCGCCAGGGCCGTTGGATTGGCGAGGAACGAGCGGACGCCCCGGTAGGCGTTGCTAAGGATGGCGTGGCGTCGCGAAGTCGGCGCCTCGCTCGACAGCCATTGTGCAAGCGGGACGCTCATCTTGTTCGGAGCCTCGGGTCGAAGAGTTTGTAGAGCAAGTCCGAGAACTGGTTGATGGCGATGAAAACGCTGCCGACCAGAACCGTCCCCCCAAGGACGGCGTTCATGTCGCTGTTGAACAAAGCGCGCGTGATGTAGAGGCCGAGTCCTGGCCAGGCAAATACCGTCTCGGTGAGCACTGCTCCCTCGAGCAGGGAGGCGTAGCTCAGGCCGATCACCGTGATCAGCGGCACCATGATGTTTGGGAAGGCGTGGCGCCAGACCGCGCGCCAGAAGGAGCAGCCTTTGACGCGCGCGGCAGTGACATATTCCTGGCCGAGCTGATCGATCATGAAGCTACGGGTCATGCGCGCGACATAGGCGAGAGAGAAGTAGCCCAAAATGCTTGCCGGCAGGATCAGATGGCTGAACGCGTTGGCGAAGATTTCCCAATTGCCGTCGAGGGCGGAGTCGATCAGGATCACGCCGGTTCGGAGCGTCACCTCGTCGTCGTAAAAGACATCGAGGCGGCCGGTACCGGCGACCCAGCCGAGTTTGCCGTAGAAGACGAACAGGCCAACCAGGCCCAGCCAGAACACCGGTACCGAATAGCCGAATAGACCGACGACCCGGATGACGTGATCCTGCCAGCGGCCTTTGCGGGCTGCGGCGAGAACGCCGGCCGGGACGCCGAGCAGCACGCCGATGACAGTCGCGATGGTCGCCAACTCAAAGGTTGCGGGAAAGACGCGCACAAGATCGGTCAACACCGGCCGTGACGTGAGAACGGACATGCCGAAATCACCGATCAGCAGTCGCTTGAGGTAGATGCCGTATTGCACGAGCGGCGACTGGTCGAGGCCGAGCGCGTGATAGGCGTTGTCATAGGCTGCCTTGGTGGCCTTGTCCCCGACGACGGCCAGCACCGGATCGATCTTGGTCAGCCTGCTGATGAGAAATGTGACCGCCGTCAGGCCGACGAAGGTCACGGCAAGGCTCACCACGAACGAGCCCGTGAGCCTAACGACCGTCGCTGCGAGATGTCTCCGTTGCGGTTGCACGATCGCCCCGGCGGCGCCCGCCTTCCGCATCAGGCTGCCGCCAAATCGTCTAGGATCTTCCAGCTCGACACGAACTCCCGTGCTCGTGAAAGCGCGTCAACGAATTTGGTTTCAATCGCCGTCATGCCCTGCTGCTTGCCCATCGATTGAAGCTTAAGCCGACACTCAACCATTTCCTGCCGTAAGCCAAGCCCGGCATTGCGGAATTGCTACAGGAAGAGGAGATCGCGCGACATCGACAGTGGCGCCAAAGCATGCGATTTCTGGCGCAACGCTCGGCAGCGGCGACACGCCGCGCTCCGGTTGGGCGTCAGCAAGCGAGGTTTTGAATTGACGGATGTCATCGTGCTCGGCGCCGGGATCGTCGGCGTCTGTGTGGCCATCCACCTGCAACGCCGCGGTCGCGACGTCCTGTTGGTCGACAGTAACGCCCCGGGCCGTGGGACATCATTCGGCAATGCTGGCCTCATCCAGCGAGAAGGCGTGCGGCCGCACACGTTCCCACGGGATTTCCAGACGCTGCTCCGCATCGCTTTCAAGGGCGGGCTCGATGCCCGATACGCTTTGTCGGCCCTGCCCGGATACGCCCCACTCCTTGCGCAATACTGGTGGCATTCGGCGCCGTCGCGCTATCGCCAAATCGTCGCAGACTACGCCCCACTGATCTCTCACAGCATCAGCGAGCACGCCGACCTCATCGCGGCGGCAGGCGCAGAGAGCCTTATCCACAAGGACGGCTGGACCCTTCTCTTCCGCTCGGAGGAGTGCCGCGACC
>JAQGKB010000178.1 GCA_028290345.1 Hyphomicrobiales bacterium
ATGGCGGCGAGGGCGCGTTCTATGTGCGCCTGCGCCGCACCGACAAGGTCTTGCGCTGATGACCCCTCTCGGCGCCCGGCTGCGGACGATGCGCGAAGAGCGCGGCATCACCCTCAAGGACATGGCCAAGGCGCTGCGCATCTCCAGCGCCTATCTCTCCGCGCTCGAGCACGGCAAGCGCGGCAAGCCGACCTGGATCCTGCTGCAGCGCATCATCACCTATTTCAACGTTATCTGGGACGAGGCCGAAGAACTGCAACGCCTCGCCGAACTGTCCGATCCGCGGGTGACGATCGAAACCGGCGGCTTGGCACCCGAAGCGACCGAACTCGCCAACCGGCTGGCGGTGGATATTTCACGACTCGACGTCGAGGATCTCAGCTTTTTGCGCAACGAAGTGATGAAGCGGGCAGGGCGGGCGAAGGTTTAGTTTTTTGCGGGCTCGCTGCAGTAGCCCACCTCGCAATTGAAACCGTCATCACCCCGGTTTATCCGGGTGATCCAGCCTTCGCTGCCTCGGTCGGGTGCTCGATCGGATCGCCATCCCATCATTCGTCATTCTCGCGCTCGACGCGAGAAGCCAAGACTTGGTGGCAAGCGCTATCACCCGCAGACGACCGGGTTGGGGTTGAGGCCGGTGACAACAGCGCGAGCCGCGGGGGAAAAACGCCAGATTGCATGGCCTTAGCGTTCCCTCCCCCTTGTGGGGAGGTATCAAGGGTGGGGGTTCCTTGCCGCCCTACAACACGAACCGGCTCAAATCCGTGTCATCCGCCATCTTGCCGATCTTCTCGCGCACATAGCCCGCATCTATCCGCAGCGTTTCCCCGGATTTGTCCGGCGCCTCGAACGAGATCTGCTCGACCAGCCGTTCCATCACTGTCGACAGCCGCCGCGCACCGATATTCTCGACGCTGGAATTGACCTTCACGGCCGCATCAGCGATCGCCTCGACGGCATCCTGGGTGAAATCGAGCGTCACGCCTTCAGTACCCATCAGCGCCACATACTGCTTGATCAGGCTCACCTCGGTGTCGTTGAGGATGCGGATCAGATCCTCGCGCGTCAGCGCCTTGAGCTCCACCCGGATCGGCAGGCGCCCCTGTAGTTCCGGCAGCAGGTCCGAAGGCTTGCTGACATGGAAGGCGCCCGAGGCGATGAAGAGGATGTGGTCGGTTTTCACCGGCCCGTATTTGGTGGAAACCGTCGTGCCCTCGATCAGCGGCAGCAGATCGCGCTGCACGCCTTCGCGTGACACATCGGCCCCGCCGCGTGAGCCGGAATTGGAGATCTTGTCGATCTCGTCGAGGAAGACGATGCCGTGGTTCTCGACCAGTTCGACCGCTTCGTTCTTCAGCTGCTCCTGGTCGAGCAGCTTGTCGGCCTCTTCGGCGATCAGCAGCTCGTAGCTTTCCTTGACCTTGAGCTTGCGCTTAACACCGCGCCCGCCCATCGCCTTGCCGAACATTTCGGAGAGATTGATCATCCCCATGTTCGCGCCGGGCACGCCCGGGATTTCGAACATCGGCATGCCGGTGCCCGCGGTCGGGGAAACCTCGATCTCGATTTCGGTGTCGTCGAGCTCGTTGTTGCGCAGCTTCTTGCGAAAGCTTTCGCGGGTCGAGGGCGATGCGGACGAGCCGACCAGCGCATCGAGCACGCGGTCTTCGGCGTTCTGGTGCGCCTTGGCCTGCACCTCGCCGCGCCGGCGATCGCGCAAGACGCCGATCCCGACCTCGACCAGGTCGCGGATGATCTGTTCGACGTCGCGGCCGACATAGCCGACCTCGGTGAATTTGGTGGCTTCGACCTTGATGAACGGCGCCTGCGCCAGCCGGGCTAGGCGGCGCGAGATTTCGGTCTTGCCGACGCCGGTCGGCCCGATCATCAGGATGTTCTTGGGCGTGATTTCCCGGCGCAGTTCAGCCGGCAGCTGCTGGCGCCGCCAGCGATTGCGCAAGGCCACGGCCACGGCGCGCTTGGCATCGGCCTGCCCGACGATATAGCGATCGAGCTCGGACACGATCTCGCGCGGCGAAAAATTGTTTTCGGTCATTTTGCTTCTTTCCGGGATGCCTTGCACAAGCGCATCCCCATCTTGCTTCCAGCCCATCGCCATCAGCCAATGGGCGGAACGGCGGGTTAGTCCAGTTCGATGCTTTCGAGGGTCACTTGCTCGTTGGTGTAGACGCAGATCTCGGCCGCGATCTTCATCGCCTTGCGGGCGATGGCCTCGGCATCGAGATCGGTATTGTCGGCCAGCGCCAAAGCCGCCGACAGCGCATAATTGCCGCCCGAACCGATGGCGATGACGCCGTGATCGGGCGTCAGCACGTCGCCGGTGCCGGTCAGCACCAGCGAGTCGGTCTTGTCTGCGACGATCATCATGGCCTCGAGCCGGCGCAGATAGCGATCGGTGCGCCAGTCCTTGGCGAGCTCGACGGCGGCTCGCATCAGCTGGTCTGGGTATTGCTCGAGCTTGGCCTCCAGCCGTTCGAAAAGCGTGAAGGCATCCGCCGTCGCGCCGGCAAAACCGCCGATCACCTTGCCACCCGCCAACCGCCGCACCTTCTTGGCATTGTGCTTCATCACGGTCTGCCCGATCGAAACCTGGCCGTCGCCGGCGATCACCACCTTGTTGCCCTTGCGGACAGATACGATAGTGGTGCCGTGCCAGCCGGGGAAATCATTGTCCTGGGACATTCAACACTCCAAAAGGATTTCCCCGTATTTAGGACGATGCCGCCGAAATACAATGCCGCTTTTCGAGGCGTGCCCAACCTGTTAGAGCGTCGCCTGAGCGCTGGAGAACCCGCGTCGCGAACTGGAGTGCCACCAATGCGCAAGGCCGAGATCGCCCGTAAGACCAACGAGACCGACATTTCGGTCGCCGTCAATCTCGATGGCACTGGCGTCCATTCCATGGCTACCGGCATCGGCTTTTTCGACCACATGCTTGACCAGCTGGCCAAGCACTCGCTCATCGATATCAGCGTAAGGGCCCAAGGCGACCTCCACATTGATTTCCATCATACCGTTGAAGATGTCGGCATCGCGCTCGGCGAGGCCATCAAGAAGGCCATGGGCGACAAGAAGGGCATCCGCCGCTACGCCAGCGCCGACCTGCCGATGGACGGCACGCTGACCCGCGTCGCCATCGACGTCTCGGGCCGGCCGTTCCTGGTCTGGAAGGTCGAGTTCACCCGCGACAAGGTGGGCGAGATGGATACCGAGCTGTTCCGCGAATGGTTCCAGGCCTTCGCCATGAACGCGGGGGTGACCTTGCACGTCGAGACTTTCTACGGCGACAACAATCACCATATTGCCGAGAGCGCCTTCAAGGCGCTGGCGCGGGCGTTGCGTGACGCGGTCGAGATCGATCCGCGCGCCGCCGACCGCATCCCCTCGACCAAGGGCACGCTCTAGCCCGCATCGGCAAACCCTTGCATCAGGGCCTTGCGGCGTGAGAAAGGGTTTTCGATGACCACTTTTTCGATCTTCCAGCGCGATCCTGCCAAAACGCCCGACCCGGCGCCGGCCGCGATCGCCGACCGCTTCTCCTGGCTCGCGGCAATCCTGCCACCGGTCTTTGCCATCCGGCATGGGCTGTGGCTGGAACTGCCGCTCTGGTTGCTCACGATGGTTCTTCTCGGTCTTGCCGGGCGTTGGGTGGGCGGCGACGCGGTTTTCTGGGTGTATGTCGCCTTCTCAATCCTCATCGGCTTCGAGGCCGCGAGCCTGCGCGGTGGTGCGCTGCGCCGTCGCGGCTGGCGCTACCAGACCGAAATCATCGCCCCGGCCGCCGACCTGGCGCAGGTCGAATGGCTGAAGCGGAAGGCTTGAGATGACCGAGTCCGTCACCATCATCGACTACGGTTCGGGCAACCTCCGCTCCGCCGCCAAGGCGTTTGAACGCGCCGCCAGCACACTGGACGATACGCCCGAAATCCTCGTCACCAACGATCCCGAAGCCGTGCGCCGCGCCGATCGCATCGTGCTGCCGGGCGTCGGCGCCTTCGCTGATTGCCGTGCAGGGCTGCTGGCCGTCGACGGCATGCGCGAAGTGCTGGAAGAGCGAGTGATCCGGCACGGCACGCCGTTCCTCGGCATCTGCGTCGGCATGCAGCTGATGGCCGAGATCGGACTCGAAAAGGGTACGCACCAAGGTCTCGGCTGGATTCCCGGCGCGGTGGAAATCCTGACGCCCAACGATCCGGCGCTAAAAATCCCGCACATGGGCTGGAACACGCTGTTCATCCTCGAACCGCACAAGCTCTTCGACGGCATCGAAGATGGCGATGATGGGCTGCACGCCTATTTCGTGCACTCCTACCACCTCGCCACCACCGACGCCGCGAGCTTGATCGCCACCGCCGACTACGGCGGCCCGGTCACCGCCGCCGTCGGCCGCGACAATATGTTCGGCACCCAGTTCCACCCGGAGAAGAGCCAGATGCTGGGTTTGGCCTTGATCGGCAACTTTTTGCGATGGCGGCCGTGAGTTTCTGTGCGGCTGCAACCCCCTCCCCATCCCTCCCCACAAGGGGGAGGGTGCTCCCGACTGCACGCGCCCTTTCTTCCTTCACCCTCCCCCTTGTGGGGAGGGTCGGGGAGGGGGTTCTTGCAGCAAGCACGAGCGTTACCCCATGATCCTCTTCCCCGCCATCGACCTCAAAGACGGCCAGTGCGTACGCCTGAAACTCGGCGACATGGCGCAGGCGACGGTGTTCAACGACTCGCCCGCCGCGCAGGCCAAATCCTTCGAAGACCAGGGTTTTGAATATCTGCACGTCGTCGATCTCAACGGCGCCTTCGCCGGCGAGAGCGTCAATGGCGCGGCGGTAGAAGCCATCCTCGACACGGTGAAATTCCCCGTCCAACTCGGCGGTGGTATCCGCACCCTGGCCCACGTCGAAAGCTGGCTCGGCAAGGGCCTTGCCCGCGTCATCCTCGGCACCGTCGCCGTACGCGATCCGGCGCTTGTGAAAGAGGCCGCAAAAAAGTTCCCCGGCCGCGTCGCTGTTGGCATCGATGCGCGCGGCGGCAAGGTGGCGGTGGAGGGCTGGGCGGAAACCTCCGAGCTCGACATCATCGATTTGGCTAAGCGCTTCGAAGGGGCAGGGGTCGCGGCGATCATCTATACCGATATTGATCGCGACGGCATTCTCACCGGCATCAACTGGGAGTCGACGCTGAAGTTGGCCCGGGCCGTCTCCATCCCCGTCATCGCCTCGGGCGGCCTGGCCTCCATGGACGACATTCGCCGCATGACGCAGCCCGATGCTCAGGTGCTCGAAGGCGCCATTTCTGGCCGCGCGCTCTATGATGGACGGATTGATTCACGTGAAGCAATTTCGCTGCTGAAGCGGGTGGCATGAGCAGCCCGGCGACCGATCGGCGACGTTTCCCATCGCTCGCCTACGGGCTGATTCTCGCGGCCATCCTGCTGCTGGCTTTGCTGCCGCTGATCTCAGTCCTCGTTGCTAGCAGCATCGCCGAGGCCAATGGCTGCCCGCTCGATGAGGGCAGCGTGCATGCCTGCCTCGTGGCTGGCCATGACCTCGGCGAGCTCCTATATACCCTCGGCGTGCTTGGCTGGCTGATGCTGGCCAGCCTGCCGCTCGGCGGTATCGGCGTTATCGTCTGGCTGGTGATCCTCATCATCCACCATGCCGCCTGGGCTCGCAGCAACCGAAAGGCCGCGCCATGACACTGAAGACCCGGCTCATCCCCTGCCTCGACGTCAAGGACGGACGCGTGGTGAAGGGCGTGCAATTCGTCGATCTGGTCGATGCCGGCGACCCGGTTGAAGCCGCCATCGCCTATGACGCGGCGGGCGCCGATGAGCTCTGCTTCCTCGATATCACGGCCAGCCACGAAGGCCGTGAGACGATTTTCGACGTCGTCGCCCGCACCGCCGAGCACTGTTTCATGCCGGTCACCGTCGGCGGCGGCGTGCGCAGCATCGAGGATATCCGCAAACTGCTGCTCTCGGGCGCCGACAAAGTGGCGATCAATTCGGCTGCCGTGAACGATCCCGATTTTATCGCCCGCGCCGCCGACAAGTTCGGCGACCAGTGCATCGTCGTCTCGGTCGATGCGCGCCGCCGTGCGACGCAAGCCGCCGGCGGCGACAATCGCAGCGCTTGGGAAATCTTCACCCATGGCGGCCGCAACGCCACCGGGATCGACGCCCTCGAATTCGCCCAGCGCATGGTTGGCCTCGGGGCTGGCGAGCTGCTGGTCACCTCGATGGATCGCGACGGCACCAAATCCGGTTTCGATCTCGAACTCACCCGCGCCATCGCCGATGCGGTGCACGTTCCGGTCATCGCCTCGGGCGGCGTCGGTACGCTCGACGACCTGGTCGACGGGGTGAAGATCGGCCACGCCAGCGCCGTGCTTGCCGCCTCGATCTTCCATTTTGGGACTTTCACCATCCCGCAGGCCAAGGCGCATTTGCAGAGCCACGGCGTTCCCGTCCGCACCGATCCGGCCGACCAGATCGCCTGAACCAATTCGCCCCAAG
>JAQGKB010000183.1 GCA_028290345.1 Hyphomicrobiales bacterium
GGTGCACCCCGGTGTTCAGGATCACCAGGTCCGGACTGGTGATGATGCGGTCGAACCCCATGGTCGGGCGCGGCGACGGGAAACTGGGGCCCGGCTCGGCGACGTGATGGTTCTCGGAGAAGTGCGCCAGGCACCCGCCGTTGACGCTCCACTCGTTGAGATCGCCCATCATCACGGTGGGCAATTGCGTCTCAAGGGCCTGCAACTGGTCGAGCAGCGCCAGCGCCTGCCGGCGCCGCCAGAGGCCCAGCAATCCCAGGTGCATGCCGACGATGCGGATCGCGGTATTGCCGATCAGCAGGTCTGCCATCACCGCGCCGCGCGGCTCCAGCACCGGCAGGGTCAGCGCCGTCTGGGCCAGGATCTTGGTGCCCTTGCGGACCAGAATGGTGTTGCCGTGCCAGCCAAGGCTCCCCGAGCGCACCCCGAAGCGCAACGGCTCGTAGTGCGTGTGTTCAATGATCGCCTCAGGCGACAGCGAGGAAATGCGCTCACCGAACCGCCGGTCCACTTCTTGCAGCGCTACGACATCGGCATCGAGTTCGTTGAGCACGCCAAAAATCCGCGCGGGCCGCCGGCGGAAATCGGTGCCGATGCTTTTCTGGATATTGTAGGAGGCAACAGAGATCATGGCGCCAGTCTGGGGCTAGTCGGTAAACAGGTGATGGAACAAACCGGTCGGATTGCCCCCGCCCTAAGGAAGATAGCGTTCGAGTTCAGCGTCAAGATCGACCGCCACCACATTGGTAAAAATGATCGTCGCCACCATAATACCGGCAAAGGCGACGAGGTTCACCAGCGTGCGCTCGTCGTACCGGGCCTTGAGCGCAGCCCAGATCGCATCCGGCACGGCATTGGAGTCGGTCGCGATCGCGATGCCGAAATCGATCAGCACCTGCTCGGCGGGCGTGGCGTTGGGCGCCTCCGGCACAATGCCGTGCTCGATCATGGCGCGGCGGAAGAACATCCTCGGCACCAGTGCGTCGTGCTGCACGGCAATGGCATGGCAGAACAGCCAGACCTCGCGATCGCTCAGCGCCCGGCGGAGTTCATCGCGCAGCGTGAACCATTCGGCATAGATCCGGTTGGCCGGAATGGAGTGCAGCAGCGTGCGCTTCATATTCGTCATGCGGCCGCGTAGGCGCACTTCCTCGTCATGCGCGGCCCTGGTTGCGGCGTCGGCCGTTGCGTAGTCGATCTGGGAGATATGGGGCATCAGGAAGTCGTGGGATTGAGTGGCAGGTGCTGCTGCGGCGTCATTGCCGCCGCGCAGGCAAACAGAAATTCCCTCGTTCGGGGGAATGACCCGATGATGGATTGGTCGGGCGTCCGCATCACGCCTCGCCCTCAATCACCGCGTCCTCGATCACGGCCCCATGCTCCAGCGTATTGCCGACGGTGCAGAGCTCGTGCGCCTGCGCGATCAGCGTGGCGCGTTCGTCCTCGGTCAGGTCGCCATCGATGCGGAAGGCGGTGGTGAAGCTGGCGACGCGCGATGGGCCTTCGGGAGCCTTGGCGTGCCTGACCTCGACATGCACATGGCCCAGCCGGTCCATCAGCCCGGATTTGCGCGCCGCGATGCGCACGCTGAGCACCAGGCACCCGGCGAGCGCCGCATCCATCAATTCGAGCGGGGTGAGACCTTCATCGCTGGCAAGGTTTGCCAGCTTCAGTCCCGCGCCCGAGCGCGCCGCGATAGTGCCCTGTGCGCCGGTGGCAAAATCCGATACAACCCCGATCGGGCGAGCGACTACGTTTATCGCCATTTATGTGCTTTTCCTTGAACTTAGGACAGATCGGTTGCTTCCGCCCTGTCCATGGCAGCTATTTTCTCCACGCGGATCGTGGATGGAATTGGGCTACCTTGTTGAATACTAGATGGGGTGATTGTATTACGCCACCAAGTCGGCAGACACGAATTGTTGTTTTAGCCGCGCAACTTGCTGGCGTTTTGCGCGTCCGGCGCACAAAAGAGGTTTTTTATGAAGCCCAAATTCCTGCCTGGTGCATTCTTCGCTGCCGCACTGCTCGTTCCATCGGTTCTGTCGATCGAGGCCGCCTCGGCTGCCACGCCGCCGAACGTGCTGATCGTCGCGCAATCGATCGACGATATCGTCAGCCTCGATCCGGCGGAGGGGTTTGAGCTGACCACGGTGCAATCCTTCAACAGCCTCTATCAGCGCCTGGTCGAATCCAACCCGACCAAGCCCACCGAACTGGATCCTGTGCTGGCAGAGAGCTTCGAAAAGGGCGCCGACAACCAGAGCCTGACCTTCGCCATCCGCAAGGACGCAAAGTTCGCCTCGGGCAATCCGGTGCGCCCGGAAGACGTGATCTTCTCGCTGGGGCGCGCCGTAAAAATGGGCAAGACGCCAGTGTTCATCCTCGAGCAATTGGGCTGGGGTGCAGCGACCATCGATCAGTTCCTCACCAAGGTCGACGACTCGCATGTGAAGGTCAGTTGGCCTGCCAAGGTCGGCCCGTCCTTCGCGCTCTCGATCCTCTCGGCTCCGGTGGCCTCGATCGTCGACGAGAAGACCGTTTCCGCCCACATCACCAACAATGACTTCGGCAATGCCTGGCTGCACAACGCCTCGGCCGGCAGCGGGCCGTACCAGCTCAAGGCCTATACGCCGGGCGAAGCGCTGGTGTTCGTAATCAATCCGACGGCACCGGGCGGCGCGCCGAAAATCGGCAGCATCATCTTCAAGGACGTGCCCGATCCGGCCGCCCGCCGCTTGCTCATCGAGCAGGGCGATGCCGATATCACCCGCGATCTAGGCGCCGACCAGGTCGCCGCACTCAAGGGCAAGCCGGGAGTGACGGTTCTCTCCGCCCCGTCGGCCGAGACCGACTACCTCGCCTTCAACGCCGCCAGCAGCAACCCGGTGACCAAGAACCCGGCGCTATGGGAAGCGGCCCGTTGGCTGATCGACTACAAGGGCATCGCTGAAGGCCTGCTCAAGGGCCAATACACCGTGCACCAAACCTTCCTGCCGAGCGGCTTTCCCGGCGCGCTGGACGACAACCCGTTCACGCTCGACGTCGCCAAGGCCAAGGATATCCTGAGCAAGGGCGGTATTCCCGACGGCACGACGATCAAGCTTTCGGTGATCAACCAGCCGCCGTTCCCCGATATCGCGCAGGCGATCCAGGCCAGCTTTGCGCAGGCCGGCATCAAGCTGGTGATCGATCCCAAGATCGGCAGCGAGTTCTATGCCCAGTATCGCGCCCGTTCGCACGAGGCGGCGCTGCTATTCTGGATCCCGGATTATTTCGATGCCCACTCCAACGCCAGCACCTTTGCCTTTAACCCAGACGACAAGGCCGGCACCGTGGCCTGGCGCAATGGCTGGGTGATCCCGGAGCTTTCCGCCAAGACACAATCAGCCGTGGAAGCAACCGATCCGGCCGAGCGCGCCAAGATCTATGGCGATCTGCAAAAGGAAGTGCAGACCAAGTCGCCTATCCTGTTCTTGTTCCAGGCCAGCAGCCAGATCGTGCTGCGCTCCAACGTAAAGGGCTTTGTTCAGGGCCTCGACGCCGACCAGGTCTACTTCCAGAACGTCACAAAGTAAGGACGTCCGGGTGGCTCTGACTAGCGCCATCGACAACTCCAGCCGCCGGCCCTTTGGCCGGCGGTTTGTCGTTGCAGTGAGCGGGTTTCTGGTCTGGGCCGGCACCTTCGCATTAACGCTTTTCGGCCTGCTCGTGGTGACCTTTGCGCTCAGCCTGACCTCGGCCGCGGACCCTGCCTTGCACAAGGTCGGCGATCACGCCAGCCAAGCGGTCTACCAGCAGGCGCGCCACGATCTCGGGCTCGACCGCCCGGTGTTGCAGCGCTTTGCCGATTACGTCGGCGGCATCGCGCATGGCGATCTTGGCACCTCGTGGTCCTCCGCCCGCCCAATTGCGGCCGACC